>JAUZPJ010000023.1 GCA_030706025.1 Bacillota bacterium
AAAAATTTAGGCTGGCAATTAATGCTTACCTCCAGTGAGAACTTCGGATCTTACGCTCAATTCGATTTCGTTGCCGAAAAAGATGGGGTGCGGATTTACCCGGATAAAGTGAGAATAATGATTGCCCTAGACAACGGTCAGCTTATCGGCCTAGACGCGGCACCGTATTACTCATTTCATCAAACACGGACCTTTCCTCCTAAATTAACACTAAACCAAGCTGAACAGAAACTACGACAGAACTTTCAAGTCGCCGAGAGTAGATTAGCAGTTATCTCTAAAACTGGTAATAAAGAGGTCTATTGTTACGAATTCCGTGGTCGGTATCAGGGAGAGGAATTTCTCTTATACCTAAACGCCGTTACAGGGGCCGAAGAGAAGATTCAACGAATTATCAAAACTCCTCGCGGAGAATACCTCCAATAAAAAGGATTCGAACTAGGGTTAGAAGAATAAAGGGATTGGAAGAATAGGCGAGAGGAACAGTTTCCTCTCGCTATCGTATAATCTGATGCAATAAAATAATACTACTATTAAAGGAGTTTGTTCTACTTAGCGAGAATAGGCACATTAAGCCGCGTTTTAGCTTTATTGTCAAGCGAATAGCAATGCAGCTGTACGTGCGCGCAAAGACACTGACGCCCACTCTCTCGAAAGGAGAAAACCATTGCAGAAGAAAGTTATTATCCAAGTCAACGGAAAACAGAGATATCCCGAAGGTCATGAAGATCAGCAGGAAGTAACGACAGAGGGTATGTTCTATGAACGAGACGGAGTTTTCTATGTGCTATACGAAGAGGCCGGAAGTGAAAGTACAGGGTTCGAAGAAGTATCCACTTTTTTAATTATTAAAGAGGGCTTAGTTACGTTAAATCGAAGAGGAGCGGTCGATCTAACTCAAGAGTTTAAAGAGGGTGTACTCAATCGCAGCATCTATACTACCTCTTATGGGAAAATTTGGATAAGCATTATACCGCATAAAATAGAATGCGACTTGACAGTACACGGGGGACGTATTAGTCTAGAATATGACCTTTTTGTAGATGATAATCTGGTAAGTCATAATCTACTGTTGTTAAACATAAAGGAGGATCTCCCCCATGAGTCTCTACGAAACTATAAAAACTAGGATTACGAATCAATTATCTGTGGCCGCGAATTCCGCACAAGCAGCGGGAGAATTAATATTTGAGGAATTACCGAATTATGTTTTGGAAGAACCGAGAGACAGACAACACGGAGATTTAGCAACAAATCTGGCGATGGTGCTGGCAAAACAAGCGAAACGTTCTCCTCGGGAAATAGCCTCCACTCTTATAAGACATTTAGATACAACCGAAACTTGGATAGAATCTTCTGAAATAGCTGGGGCTGGTTTTATTAACTTTCACCTAGATCCGCTCTGGCTAACGAATGTCATTACTGAGGTCCTTAAGGCTGGGGAAGCCTATGGTCAGGTGGATATCGGCAAAGGCCAAAGGGTTCAGGTTGAGTTTGTCAGCGCAAACCCCACGGGGCTTTTACATATGGGTAACGCTCGAGGAGCAGCGCTAGGAGATAGTCTTGCATCTCTGCTTACAATGGCGGGGTATCAAGTTTCTCGAGAATTTTATATCAACGATGCCGGGAATCAAATCCACAATTTTGCGTTATCGCTTGAAGCGAGGTACTTGCAGCTATTAGGTCAGGATGCGCCCTTCCCAGAAGGGGGTTATCATGGTGAGGACTTAATTGATACTGTAAAAGGTCTTGTTGCTAAAGAGGGGGACAAGTATCTTTCAATTGAACCGGGATTGAGACGAGAGTTTTTAGTGCGGTATGCTTTAGGAGAAAAAATGCGGGATATCCGTGAAACCCTTCAGGATTTTGGGGTTGAGTATGATGTTTGGTTTAGTGAACAATCCTTGCATGATTCGGGGGAAGTTCGATTAACCTTAGAAGAACTTCAAAAAAAGGAGTACATTTACGAAAAGGAAGGCGCCCTTTGGCTCAAATCCACCTTGTTTGGGGACGAAAAAGACGAAGTTGTCGTCAGAAGCAATGGTACACCAACTTATTTTGCAGCGGATATTGCATACCATCGCAATAAGTTTGATCGAGGATTTGATCGAGTTGTTAATATTTGGGGTGCAGATCACCACGGACATGTTGCCCGCATGAAAGGTGCGATGTCCGCTTTAGGATATGACGCCGACAATCTTCAAATTATCTTAATGCAACTCGTGCGCCTCATACAAAAAGGCGAAGTAGTAAAAATGTCCAAGCGTTCTGGCCAGTACATCACGTTACGTGAATTGATGGAAGAGGTAGGGAAGGACGCTGCGCGTTTCTTCTTTAATCTTCGAGACCCTGACTCTACGGTAGACTTTGATATGGATTTGGCAAAAGCACAGTCATCGGATAACCCGGTATACTATGTACAATATGCACATGCCCGTTTAAGTAGTATTTTACGTCAAGCTGAAGAACTAGGAGACAACGGAGTTCAGCCTTTAGAGGAAGATTTAAAACGTCTGAACAGCTCGGAAGAACGTGATTTACTTAAGAAGATGGCTGACTTTCCAAGCGAAATCACGGTTGCTGCACGTCTCATGGAACCCCATCGTTTAGCTCGTTATGTCCTTGACTTGGCTGGTCTCTTCCATACTTTCTATAATAGCCAACGCGTACTAGTTGATGACGAGGGACTACGTCGGGCTCGTTTGAGTTTAGTGCGAGCCGTGAAGCAAATTGTTGGCAATGTGCTGCGTATTCTTGGTGTTTCTGCTCCCGAAAGGATGTAAGTTAACTTTTTAAAATTTAATGTTTAAACAACGAGAAGGCAGGAAATATTTAGGGGTGGGCCGAATATAGTGATATTCAAAACGACGAAGGGCGGTGGAGTTTTGACCCACTCTTTTAGTAGAAAAGACAAGCCGACGGAAGCTGATATGGCCTTTGAGGTACTGAAAGCTCAGGGTAACCCCATGCATTATCAAACCTTAATTGAAGAGGTTCTTCGACGCTTAGGAATATCACAGGAAGCTATTCGGATTGCGGCAGCGCTAACCCAGATAAACTTGGACACTCGGTTCACATTTCACGGACGAGGTGAATGGGGTCTGAAAGTTTGGGAATCTGCAAAAACCCAAAAACGATCGTCTCCTATTACTTTGATGAATAAAGTATCTTCTGATGAAGACGATAAGTTAGATTTAGAGGAATTGGATGAAGAAAGTTTGGATGATGATACCCCGGAAACAGACGAGGTTTTTGATGATTCTGACGTAGGTCCTCGTGGGGGAAAATGGTAGATACTATTTATGAACTAAATAAAGTTTGGATGATGATAAGTTCGATAGCCCCAAAGGATGTCTTTTTTCTTGACATCCTTTGGAAGTCTAGCTAAAATAGAGCAGTGAGATAGGGACCTGCTCCATATCAAGCAGTTCATCCTGGTGATAGGAGCTTGTTGCTGTACGAATGGTTTCGTTTTTAGCTGTATTCGTATTCGTAAAACTTCAAAATGATCTTTTTTAAGTCGTGACTAAAATAGTCTTACTGATAAAATAAAGCTAGTGCGCGAACTAGCTTTATTTATGTGTTTTGTTGACGAAGGAAAATCCTCGTAACGAAATAGGAGTTTAGGTTTGAGATTGAAATGTTTGGTATACTCTAAAGTTCTGAAAGGAAATGGTAAAGCGCATGACAAAATTTATTTTCGTAACAGGCGGTGTTGTGTCTTCCCTTGGAAAGGGTATTACGGCGGCATCCCTTGGCTGTCTTCTCAAAAATAGGGGTTTAAAGGTAGCAATCCAAAAATTTGATCCCTATATTAATATCGACCCAGGAACGATGAGCCCCTATCAACACGGGGAAGTGTTTGTTACGGATGATGGAGCTGAGACGGACCTAGATTTAGGTCACTACGAGCGCTTTATTGATGTACCAGTATCAAAAAATAGTAATGTGACAACAGGCAAGGTTTACTGGTCAGTTATCCGGAAGGAACGCAAAGGAGATTACCTTGGTGGAACAGTCCAAGTTATTCCCCATATTACGAATGAGATCAAAGAGCGAATTTACCGTGTAGCACGGGAGACACATCCGGATTTTGTGATTACCGAGATCGGTGGAACAGTCGGTGATATAGAATCTTTACCGTTTCTTGAGGCAATTCGCCAGATGAAAAATGACATTGGTATAGAGAATGTTATATATATACATGTCACGTTAGTTCCCTATCTGCCCATGTCCGGGGAATTAAAGACAAAGCCCACTCAGCATTCGGTTAAAGAATTACGAGGAATTGGTATTCAACCCACGATCATTGTCTGTCGCACGGAAAAGGCCATCTCTCAGGATATGAGGGAGAAATTAGCTCTGCTTTGTGATGTGAAGCTGGAAGCTATTATTCAGACGTTAGACGCAGCTACTATTTATGAAGTTCCTCTGAATCTTCAAGAAGAGGGACTTGATGATATTGTCTTGCGCCGTACAGGAATAGAGGCTCCTCCGGCTGATATGACGGAGTGGAAGGCTATGGTGGAAAGGATTAAGTCCCCGACCCGGGAGATTGAGATTGCCATTGTAGGCAAATATGTTGAACTCCCCGATGCCTATTTGAGTGTGGCAGAAGCTTTACGCTCAGCTGGGACAGAACACGGCGCAAAAGTAAAGGTTCGTTGGATTAATTCCGAGAATGTGGAAGAAGAATCTGCCGAAAAATACTTAGAAGGTATCGATGGAATTCTTGTTCCGGGGGGATTTGGCAATCGAGGAATCGAGGGAAAAATTGATGCCATCCGTTACGCAAGAGAACAGAAAATACCCTTCCTAGGTATTTGCCTTGGTATGCAAACGGCAATTATCGAATTTGCACGTAATGTTTGTGGTATGGAACGTGCTAATAGTACAGAATTTGATGCTGATACACCGTATCCGGTCATCGATATTCTGCCGGAACAGAAAGATGTTGAGGAAAAAGGCGGTACAATGCGCTTAGGTATTTCTCCAGCCAAGTTGATGGTGGGCAGCAAAGCTTATGAGGCGTATCAGGATCAAGTTATCTACGAACGGCATCGTCATCGCTATGAAGTCAATAACCAGTTCCGTGCTGAACTAGAGACTGCTGGTTTGAAATTCTCGGGAACGTCGTTGGATGGAAGGTTAGTGGAAATTGTGGAGTACCCAGATCATCCGTGGTTTTTGGCCTCACAATTTCATCCGGAATTTAAGTCTCGCCCAAATCGAGCGCATCCTCTCTTCCGAGAGTTTATTCGCGCCACGTTAAAGTAGAATATTGACATACAAATAAGACAAATCATGGAATGTTAACTTCGAAGAGTTCTGCTAAACCTTAAATCGAGGGGATGGCACGAACTCTTCCTGTTGTCATGACGAGTTATTGATTAGCGGTATCGAACCATGGCAAGAATGGGAAGAGGAAGGGGACTGAACAATGGCTTATGTTGCAAAATGGATTGATGAGAGTCAACATTCACGGTTTAATAACTTTTTAGCCAAAGCAGGGAAAGGTCATGTTCTCCAGTCTTGGGAGTGGGGGGAAATAAAGAGTCGGACAGGATGGCGACCCTGGAGGCTTGTCGTTGAAGAAGAGGGAGAAATTGTGGCTGTTGTCTCGCTTCTCGAACGCAAAATCCCAGTTGTGGGAATCCCGATTTTTTATGCTTCGAGAGGTCCTGTTTTGGACTTGAGAAATGTTAAATTGTTCGATGTGGTGCTAGGGGAGATCCGTAAGTTAGCGAAGACTCGTGGAGCTATATTTCTTAAGATTGATCCTGATGTGCCGTCTTCTGACAAAGAATTAGAACAGTATTTGCTTGCTAAGGGTTTTCGTTCTGCAGAGACTGGTAAGGGCTTTGAGGGAGTTCAACCGAAGTATGTGTTTCGTTTAGATATTTCTCCAGATGAGCAAACTCTCTTAGCCAATATGCATCAAAAAACACGCTATAATATTCGTCTGGCTCAAAAAAAAGGAGTCCAAATTCGGCGGGGGACCCGCAAAGATTTGCCGGAATTTTATCAGGTTTTGAAGGAAACAACCGAGCGAGATCATTTTTTGGTAAGGGCCTATTCTTATTTTGAAGACCTTTATGATTCACTAGTTCCAGTGGGGCTAGGAGAGTTATTTATCGCTGAGTATGAGGGGAACATTGTTTCCGGAACTCTGGCATTTGTTATTGGAGATAAAGCCTGGTATATCTATGGAGCCTCGTCTAATGCATATCGGAACGTCATGCCCAACTATTTGATTCAATGGGAAATGATTCGTTGGGCAAAATCACTTGGTTGCACGCTCTATGATTTTCGAGGGGTTCCTGGGCACTTGACAGAGGATAATCCGCTTTATGGCCTTTACCGCTTTAAGAAGGGGTTCAACGGAGAGTATACAGAGTTTATCGGAGAATGGGATCTCGTGTATCGCAAGGTAATTTATTTCCTTTGGAACCGTTTGGAACCAGTTTACTCGGATGTTGTCAAGGGAATTATCGGTAAGTTACGGCGAACACGGAGGAGATAGTGCATGGCTGGAACTTGGATTGAGGTTGATCTTGATGCGGTAGTGGGTAATTATCGAGAAGTCATAAAACACCTACATCCCCAAGCAAGGTGTATGGCGGTTGTAAAGGCTGATGCCTATGGTTTGGGTGCAATCGAGGTTGCGCGAGCTTTAGAGGAAGAAGGCTGTGAAGCGTTTGCAGTTACTAGGGTTGAAGAAGGGTTGTTTTTACGTGAACATGGGATTGAGGGTATCATTCTAGTCTTGGGTCCGACGATGAAGGAAGAATGGCTCCAAGCTATAGAAGCACAATTGCAACTCTCGCTCTCTGAAATTTCTTCAATCTCAGAATTGAATGATATATGCTCCAATATGGGACAAGAACTCCAGCAAAACGTGAAGGTGCATATTAAAGTTGAAACCGGCATGGGGAGAACAGGGTTTCGGATTTCCGAACTAGGAGAGCTTATTAATGCTTTGAGAAACGCTCCTAATGTTGAAGTTTCGGGAGTATATACTCATTTCGCGCGTGCCGCTCAAAGAGATCAATCTTATACCTTGGGACAATATGAACGGTTTAAGGCCTTTACCGACCAGCTTGAAGAAGGGGGGATATATCCGACTTGGAAACATGTCTGCAATAGCGCTGCCTTTCTTGACCACCCGGAATGGCATCATGATTTTGTGCGTATAGGGACGTTGCTGATCGGACATTACCCAGGACAAGCTTTTAGCGGAAGATTGGGGTTAAAGGACCCTTGGACTGCAAAAAGTCAGATTGTCCATCTGCGCAAGGTCCCTAAAGGGACGAACGTGGGATATCAAAGCCTTTATCACACAAAGAAGGAAACAAAGCTTGCCGTGATTCCGGTGGGTTACGCGGACGGATTTGGTGTAGCACCACATTTTGTCCCTCAAGGTTGGTTAGATTTTCTAAAGATTGTTATCAAAAATTTCATTGCGTTATTCGGTATCTTTCTCGGGCAGGAACGTGTTGAACTAAAGGGGCGAACTGTACGGGTTGCCGGAAAAATTGGTATGCAGCTTACCGTGCTAGATGTGGGCGGGCAGGATTGCATGTTGGGGGACGAGGTTATAATACCTTTGCGTCGGACAGTGGCAAATGCTAGGGTCCCTCGAAGATATCGAAAAAATGGACAAATGTTATCTAAACGGGTAGTAAAAGAAGGAATATTGCCTACATGCCCAGAATATTCTCACTTGGTATAAACTTGAGGGAAAGGGATGTAGAGAGTGGCTAAGATTCTGGTAGTAGACGATCAACTGGGTGTGCGCCGCTTGCTCTTTGAGACCTTCCGGGAGGATCAACATGAGGTAGAAATGGCTGCGAACGGGGAAGAAGCTCTTCTGTTATTAAAAACCTTTCAGCCTGACCTTATCTTGATGGATATGAAAATGCCCGGAATGAGCGGCATAGAGGCATTAGCGCAGATACGTTCTGTCAACCAGCAAGTTGGCGTGATTATGATGACAGCTTATGGTGATGCTCAGAATATGGAACAGGCTAAGGACCTCGGAATTCTCTATTACATAGGTAAACCCTTTGATTTATTTGAATTGCGGGAAAGGGTGGATAAAATTTTAAAAGAGGCAAATTAGGGATGTATTTGATGTATCTGGAGATCGGCTTATGTTGAGGTTAGCACTTCGTGTGCTGACCTCTTTTGAATGTCTCGTGCTTATTTTTTGTTTGAGGATCGCGAGTTTCTCGCAGTGAAAGCACTCATCGTGGGCATACACTTTTTGTTAACTGAAAGGCAGGAAAATCTTCTTATACGACGAAGTATAATTATAGGAAAGAGGTGGGAGTTATGATTCTAACGACAAACACGACGATGGCCATACAGTGTTCCCAATGTGGGGAGCTAGAATTTCATGCCCTCTCTCTCTTTGCATTTTCTCGGCGAGGTCGTAAGGATCTGTTTTGCGCTAGCTGCGGTCTTCAACTAGCGTCGATAACAAGCCGGAACCGTCAACAGTTCAACGTCGCTTATGTTTGTGCTTACTGTGGGGAGACCCATTTTTTAAAATTAGGCCGCCATGCCATTTGGGGGAAAGAGGCTTTGCCACTGTCTTGCCCTGTCGTGGGAGCGTCGGTGGGATATATCGGTCCTAAACAGAAAGTTACCCAAGCGTGTCATGAACGTGAAAAATCCATTGGGGAGTTGGCCGTGGATTTGGGTTATCAGGAAGAGTTCGAAAATCCAGAAGTGATGCTTCGCATTTTAGATCATCTTCACTATTTGACCAAGCAAGGAGATTTAGGGTGTGCCTGTGGAAATCGGCAGTTATCTTATGAGTTGTTGCCGGATCGTATCGAACTTTATTGTGAATGCTGTGAAGCCGTGGGGGTTATTTACGCGGACAGTGCAGACAATGTTCGGCAGGTTGAAGGAATAAATTCAATGTATTTGGAAGAGAATAAAACTTGGCGTATCAATAGTCCATTGCGGGGACAACACATTTCAAAAACAAATAAGGAGGAAGAAAAATGGCGTTAGTATCGATGACCCAGTTATTAGATAAGGCGCAAAAAGGCCATTATGCTGTCGGAGCCTTTAACTGTAATAATATGGAGATAGTTCAAGCTATTGTCGCTGCGGCAGAAGCTGAAAATGCTCCTGTTATAATTCAAGCAAGTCAGGGTGCAATTAAATACGCTGGGATCGAGTATATCACAGCGATGACGAAAGTTGCCGCTAGCAACGCTAATGTACCAATTGCCTTACACCTGGATCATGGGACTAGTTTTGCTCAGGTAATGCAGTGTGCGCGTAATGGATTTTCCTCGGTAATGATTGATGGGTCCAAACTTGAGTTAGACGATAATATTGCGTTAACGAATAAAGTGATTGAAGCGGTTCGACCTTTAGGGTTATCTGTTGAGGCTGAATTAGGTAAAATAGGCGGCACAGAGGATGATATTACTGTGAGCGAACGCGAGGCCTTGTTTACCGATCCAGCTGAGGCCGAGCATTTTGTTCGCGCTACGAATGTCGATGCACTTGCGATCGCTATAGGGACGGCACATGGGCAATACATAGGGACTCCTAAGCTTGACTTTGAACGATTGACAAAAATTCGGGAACGTATTTCAACTCCGATTGTGTTACACGGATCTTCCGGAGTGCCGGATGATGCACTGCGTGAGGGGATTTCACGAGGGGTCTGTAAGGTTAACATTGATACTAATATCCGTGAAGCATTTGTGAAAGCTGCCCGTTCAGCGATGGAAGGGAACGCAAAAGAAATTGACCCCCGCAAAATGTTAGGACCTGCCCGTGAAGCAGTAACAGCAATTATTCGCGAGAAGATAAGGGTCTTCGGCAGTAATGGAAAGGCATAATTTATAGAAAGAAGGCAGCCGTATGCAATTTTTCTTAGACTCTGCAAATATCGATGAGATTAAACAGGCTTGGGATATGGGGGTTATTGCAGGTTTAACGACCAATCCAAGTTTAGTGGCTAAAGAAGGCAAGGATTTTCACGAGCTTCTCAAAATGGTGACAGGGATTGTCGATGGCCCTATAAGCGCTGAAGTAATTTCACTTGATCATCAAGGAATGTTGCAGGAAGCACATACGTTAGCGGAGATTCATCCCAATATCGTGATTAAAATTCCTATGACTGAAGCCGGACTTAAGACTGTTAAGGTATTAAATGCTGAGAAAATTAAGACAAATGTAACGCTAGTGTTTGCGGCCAATCAAGCTTTACTGGCTGCACGAGCGGGTGCTACCTATGTTAGTCCATTTCTAGGGCGTCTAGATGATATTGGGGAAAATGGGTTAAATTTATTGGCAGAAATGTGTGAGATTTTCCAAGTTCATGCTATTGAAACTAAAATTATTGCAGCCAGCATCCGAAATCCTGTTCATGTTACGGAAGCTGCCAAACTAGGAGCAGATTTTGCAACAGTTCCTTATGGAGTTTTAAGACAATTATTTCGCCACCCTTTAACAGACGCTGGTATAGAGAAGTTTCTGGCGGATTGGAAGAAACTTTAATTAGGTTGAAAACGTTTAGGATAAACGTAAGATTGGCATCTGCTTGTCTGATATACAGATAGGTTGGTGCCAACCTTTTTGTCAATATTTCCCATGCCTATTGATTGATCACCTTAATAATGGTTGAAATCGCTCTAAAAGTATGGCACAATAAATTTATAATAGTAATTGTGATGCATAATTATCTAAGAATTAAGAGTGTCTATTATCTTGTAAACTTCTTTCTGCAAGGGAAGATGGCAAAACAAGAGCATTTTTGATAGAGAAATTGGAGGGCTAGAACTTGGAAAGAGAACTTACGATGGAATTTGCTCGAGTGACTGAAGCCGCAGCATTGGCCTCGGCACGTTGGGTAGGACTTGGTAATAAGGATGCAGCTGATGATGCAGCTGTTGAAGCGATGCGGGCCGTATTTGACACGATTCACATGAATGGTACGGTGGTGATTGGAGAAGGGGAAATGGATGAAGCCCCAATGCTTTATATTGGAGAACGTGTTGGAAATGGAGAAAGTCCGGAATTAGATATTGCCGTAGATCCCTTAGAGGGAACCAATAGTGTCGCAAAGGGAGTTGCTGGAGCAATTGCCGTTGTTGCGATTGCCCAGAAGGGATGCCTACTGCACGCACCGGATATGTATATGGATAAAATAGCGGTTGGTCCGGCAGCTGTTGGGCGAATCAATTTGGATGCAACTGTGGCTGAAAACGTTGCTAATGTTGCACAGGCGTTAGGTAAAAGCATACAAGATATGACGGTCGTAGTTTTGGATCGTCCGCGTCATCAGAAATTAATTCAGGATGTTCGCGCTTGTGGGGCGAGGATTCGCTTGATTACTGATGGAGATGTTTCCCCAGCCGTGGCCTGTGCGTTTGAGGATAGCGGTGTGGACATGATGATGGGGATCGGCGGTGCGCCTGAAGGCGTCTTAGCAGCAGCAGCTCTTCGCTGCATGGGCGGAGAAATGCAAGGGCGTCTTTGGCCTGAAAATGAAGCCGATGTTGATCGAGCTAAAGCCTTAGGGATAGAAAATGTGCAAAAGTTATTATTAATGGATGATTTAGTAAGCAACGATGACGTCTTTTTTGCGGCTACGGGGATTACAGAGGGTCCTTTGCTGCGTGGGGTTAACTTTACCTCCAAAGGGGCATTAACGCACACCGTGGTCATTCGTGGAAAGACAGGAACGGTACGTTTCATTGAAGCGCGTCATAGGTTTGATAAGAAACCGAAATACGCGATGAAAGGCTGTTAATTCCTCCATTGTATAGTTAATCTGAACTCTGGGGAAAATACTTAATGCGACGCAACATTTATGGACATTCAGGAGAATTTGGATCTTGACCATTTCCTGTTCATTGTGCTAAAATAGTAAGAGTTGACTGGAAATGTTATCTTAAGCGGGTGCAACAAAGAGCGCCTTGATGCAAATGGGAAAGAAGGTGAAGACATGAAAGAAAAAATTCACCCGAAATACGAACAAACCACGATGACATGCGCTTGCGGAGAAGTTATCCAAACTGCAAGTACTAGAAAAGACATTAAAGTGGAAATTTGTTCGAAATGCCATCCCTTCTATACCGGGGTACAGCGGTTTGTTGATGCCGGCGGACGGGTTGATCGGTTTAAAAAGAAATATGGGATGTAAACAACGGCCTGCGGTCGTTGCTGGTGGAAAAGCAGAGCGCAAGCTCTGCTTTTTGCGTAAATATTCAATGGCAGAGTAAAAGGTGCTTAGCACGGAACATCGCGGATCGAACTTGGATATATTAGATGAGGAGGACTAAGGATGGGTAGACCGGTCCAATATGGCGGTCAGGCGGTCATAGAGGGGGTCATGATGCGTGGGCCTCGGGAAAGCGCTATTGCGGTCAGGCTGCCAAATGGTGAGATCGAGGTTACGCGCATTGGGTTGAATACATGGGCTTCAAAACCTATCTTTAAGTTACCATTGATTCGTGGGTTTGTAGCGCTCGTCGATTCATTAATTGTAGGAATGAGAGCCTTAACCTTTTCGGCCAACCGTTCATTGGGGGAGGAAGAAGACGGGGGTGGAGAAGAACTTGGGTTTTGGGAAATGGCGTTAACGTTAGGATTCGCTTTTGGCTTGGGTCTTCTTCTTTTTGTAGGTTTGCCGACCGGAATGGCTCATTTGCTGCGGGGAAAGGTCACAGGAGTTGTGTGGCAAAACCTATTAGAAGGGTTAATACGGCTTATTGTCTTTTTTCTATATATTTCCCTTATTTCACGGATTAAAGATATTCAAAGGGTTTTCCAGTATCACGGCGCAGAGCATAAAGCAATTTTCACTTATGAAGCTGGAAAAGAGCTAACGGTTGAAAACACTCGTTCATTTTCCAGGTTACATCCACGCTGTGGGACCAGTTTTCTGCTAATTGTGGTTGTTGTTAGTATCTTTGTATTTGCTTTTGTAGGTTTACAACCTTTGTGGTGGCGAATAGTTTCCCGAATATTGCTCATGCCTCTTGTGGCCGGGCTGGCATATGAAATCCTTAAGTTTTCAGCGCGTCATTTGGAGTCGCCATGGTTTCGCTGGCTGATTGTTCCAGGTCTTCTATTACAGAAATTAACGACGAGGGAACCGGATGATGCTCAACTCGAGGTCTCCCTGGCTGCTTTAAAAGGAGTTTTAGATTCAGGTCAAGAACTTACGTAAATTTTGGGGTGTGAAAGATGTTAGAAAAACTTTATGAGATTGAACGGAAATATGATGAATTTACGGAGCTTCTAAGCGACCCGGAAATAATCAGCAATCAGAGTGAGTGGCAGAAATATGCCAAGGCTCAGGCTGGTATGACAAATCTTATTACAGCGTTTAGGGAATACCAAGAGGTACTTCATGAGCTAGAGGATACAGAAAAACTTCTCTTGGAAAAACTTGATCCTGAAATGCAAGAGATGGCTGAGCAGGAACGGGATGAATTACGAAATCAATCTCAGGCCTTAGAAGAAGAGATCCGTATTCTACTCTTGCCTAAGGACCCCTTGGATGAGAAAAACGTTATTATAGAGATTCGAGCTGGGGCGGGCGGGGATGAAGCAGCCTTGTTTGCTGGAGACCTTTACAGGATGTACACCCGTTATGCGGAAGGACAGGGATGGAGAACTGAGGTTCTTAGTGCCAGTTATTCTGATATGGGCGGTTATAAGGAAATCATCACTCTCATTGAAGGAAATGGGGCTTATAGCAAATTGAAGTTTGAGAGTGGTGTGCACCGAGTTCAGCGGATTCCGACGACAGAATCTGGGGGAAGAATTCATACTTCAACGGCAACGGTCGCTGTCCTTCCGGAAGCAGAAGAAGTAGAAGTCTCCATCAATCCGAATGACTTGCGTATTGATGTTTATTGTTCTAGCGGACCGGGTGGACAGTGTGTGAATACAACACAGTCAGCAGTAAGAGTAACTCACATCCCTACGGGAATCATTGCGTCTTGTCAGGATGAGAAATCTCAACTCAAGAACAAGGAGAAAGCCTTACGTGTCTTACGGGCTCGCCTGCTGGAGAAGGCTCAAGAAGAGGCAAGCGGGGAGCAGGCATCTGAACGCCGAAGCCAAGTAGGTACCGGAGACAGGAGCGAGCGGATAAGAACCTATAACTTTCCGCAGGGCAGGGTTACTGACCACCGAATTGGCTTAACTTTGCACCGCTTGGAGACAATCCTTACGGGGGATATTGAAGAGATTATCCAAGCATTGATTACATCAGATCAAGCGGAACGGCTAAAAGCTGAAATTGAGTAACACGAAACGTGGAACTCCCACTCGCAAGAAGTGGGAGTCTCATTATTATCGTTGCGTCTAGACGATTTTTGATTTTCGATCCACAAACCTCGAATTTCGAATCTCGATTTCAGGGAGGTTGAGTGGCTTTGAAGACAATTGAGGGAATGCGTTGGGGTGAGTTCCAACTTTCGGGAAAAGGAATTGAAAATCCCCGTTTTGATGCTGACGTACTATTAGCGGAGGCTTTGGGTGTGTCCCGTGACCGGCTCTATCTTGATGTGGACAAAATTTTGTCCAAGGAAGAAGAGGAGAATTTCCGAAGAAGTATAATACGACGTTCTGAGCACGAACCACTCCAATACATTCTAAAACGACAGGAATTTATGGGGCTTTCATTTTACGTTGATGAGCGGGTGCTTATCCCACGCGCTGACAGTGAGACTTTAGTTGAAAAGTGGCTGGACATTGTAAGGCAGGATGCACGTCAAGGGTTGAGCAAACCAATTAAAGCTGCGGATCTCTGTACTGGTAGCGGGGCACTCGCCATTTCGATGGCATATTATTATCACAAGGTAGAGATGATTGGAACGGACCTTTCGTCCAATGCCCTTGAGGTAGCGCGCAAGAACGCCTTGCAATTAGGGGTTTCAGTACAGTGGCGTCAGGGGGACTTTGTAACGCCGATCCAAGGTGAACTTTGGGATTATATAATTACAAACCCTCCATATGTTTCTTCAGACGACTATCACCAGTGCGCTCCTGAGATTTTCCGTGAACCTTCTATGGCTTTTCTAGGGGGAAACGATGGTCTGGATTTCTATCGCCGTCTGGCAGAGGAAATCAGGCCGTTATTAAATGCTCAAGGAAAATTATTGATGGAGATCGGTTGGGATCAAGCTGAGACAGTGAGTGGGATGTTTCAGAGGAAGGGCTTTGAAACCCAAGTTTTTCAGGATTTAGCGGGACGGGACCGCGTGATCTTAGCGAGGTGAGCATTTAGAATGCAGACAAAACGAAGTTACATTAATGGAGTAAATCCAGAACCTCAACTATTGAAAGAGGGTGCAAAGTGGCTGCAAGCAGGGGAATTGGTGGCCTTTCCGACGGAAACGGTTTATGGTTTGGGTGCTAATGCCTTGGAGGATTCTAGTTGCGCTAAGATTTTTGCGGCA
The DNA here is from genome assembly GCA_030706025.1 of Bacillota bacterium. Lineage (GTDB taxonomy): Bacteria > Bacillota > Desulfitobacteriia > Desulfitobacteriales > Desulfitobacteriaceae > Desulfosporosinus. The sequence continues at coordinate 15,450 of JAUZPJ010000023.1, forward strand.
AAGGGGCGACCTCAAGATAATCCTTTAATTGTGCATGTTTCGAATCGTGCTATGGCGAACAAGTTGGTTGAAGTTTGGACGCCTCAGGCGGAGCTATGTGTCCGACATTTCTGGCCTGGTCCATTGACCTTAGTCTTGCCTAAAACTGCCCTAGTTCCGAATGTTGTAACTGCGGGATTACCCAACGTGGCAATCCGAATGCCAAGTCATCCAGTGGCCCTTGGCCTTATTGAAGAAACCGGTCTTCCGATTGCCGCACCTAGCGCAAATCTTTCAGGCAAACCTAGTCCCACAAGCGGAAGTCATGTTTGGCGAGACATGAAAGGGAAAATTCCTTTGATCCTTGACGCCGGGGCTTGTTCTGTAGGAGTAGAATCGACGGTACTTGATGTAAGTGGAGGGGTTCCTACAATCCTTCGTCCGGGTGGCATTACTTTAGAACAATTAGAACTGGTGCTGGGCGAGGTCAGAGTGGATAGTCCCATAGAGGGACAAGCCCCCAAAGCGCCTGGCATGAAATACAGGCACTATGCTCCCCAAGGTGAAATGATTCTGTTGATGGGTTCTCACGAACGGGTTGTTCGTCGTTTAGGACAAGAAGTTCAGAGAGGACATTCAAGGTTAAAGAAAGTCGGTATTCTCTGTACTCTTGAGAGTGCATCTTCTTTGCACAGCTTGCTTCCTGATCTTTTGTTTGTATTGGGCTCGAAAGATAGACCTGAAGAGGTCGCGAGCAACCTTTTTGAGGGCTTGAGGCTGTGTGACGAAAGGGGAATGGATTTAATCTTAGCTGAAGGAATTGAAGAAGGCGGTCTAGGAACAGCGATCATGAACCGATTGCAAAAGGCAGCTGGTCAGCGGATTTTATACATCTAGCTGCCATCCGTCTTATATGCCCTTTCCTATGCATATACATAGTGAGAACGGAGGGAAGGGTATTGAATATAGGATGGGTTATCGCAGTTGCAATTGCCTTGGGAGCAGATGCATTCTCCTTATCGTTGGCGATCGGCTTAGCAGGAATTCGGAAAAGTGTAATGTTGCGTTTGTCGTTGGTGGTAGCCGTTTTCCATGTGATTATGCCACTAGGTGGATTGATGTTGGGCCAGGCCTTAGGGTCTATTCTCGGAGGATTTGCAAGCGGAATAGGAGCCTTAGTTCTTATTGGACTTGGGGGTCGGATACTCTATAAGGTATATAGACCACCTATTGAACAATTTCCATTTAGCGAGGCTAGGAATGCCCTTTCGAATAAAAATATTTCCCCAAGTGGTTCTCTTAAGGGGTGGGGCATGTATATGCTTGCCGCAAGTGTTAGCTTAGATGCCTTAAGTGTTGGCTTTTCCTTAGGAACAATTAAGGCGGATGTTTTTTTAACAGTCATAATTATGGGTTTAGTCGCAGGTTTGATGACCGGAATGGGCTTGATATTGGGCCGCATCATGGGAACGTGGCTAGGGGACAAGGCGGAACTGTTTGGT
>JAUZPJ010000230.1 GCA_030706025.1 Bacillota bacterium
GATCGGGGTCGCCATACAATCAAATTGTAAACTAAATGGGTAGGTGGCCGAGTGGTTAAAGGCGACAGACTGTAAATCTGTTCCGCGAGGTACGATGGTTCGAATCCATCCCTGCCCACCATTACTGCAGATGTTTAGGGTTTTGTCCCGCGTTTGAGTCGCGGATGGAACACTAAATTGTTTGCGGGTGTAACTCAGTGGTAGAGTGTCACCTTGCCAAGGTGAAAGTCGCGAGTCCGAATCTCGTCACCCGCTCCATAAATATGCGCTCGTAGCCCAGCTGGATAGAGCGTCTGACTACGAATCAGAAGGCCGGGAGTTCGAATCTCTCCGAGCGCACCAAAATGAAATATTATGAATGCCCCTAGCTGTCTTTAGCTAGGGGCATTATTTGCATATCACGATGTTAGGGGATCCGTGAACTTCTTCGGCCTAAACGATTTTTAGTTAATTCTTTTAGCTCTTCGTAAGTTATAATAGTGAAAGAAATATTTTAGAGGGGGACGAATAGTTTGTCTAGTAAAATTGAGATCAATAAAGAAACAAGAGTAGAAATGATTTTAGCCATAAAAACTTATTTTTTAAAAGAGAGAGATGAAGATTTAGGAGATTTGGCTGCTGGTCTTGTTCTTGACTTTTTCATGGAGAAATTAGCACCACATGCCTACAATCAAGGTGTATATGATTCATACAAATATATCAATGAAAGAACAGAAGACTTATTGGGAATTCTAAAGTATTAAATAACATGACGCCCGATATTCCTTAGATATGGGTAGTTTGGGCAAGGGCAAATCATCTGGAAAACGACTGAAGATAACTATTCCTCAATCTTATAGGCATCCATCGCAGAGATGGATGCCTTATTTTTTAGAAACTTGTTATTGGCTAAGTTTGTCACCCCTGTCCAAAGCTTGAATAATATGTACTAAAACCATGAATAGGGGGTAGAAAAATGGCCCAAAGGATATCGGTCGTCGATTTTGTACGTTTGTCCCTTGAATTAAACCTGTTTTTCTTGCGCATTATGAAGGAACATTCATTTTTTTTGGAGGCGGGGTTTTTATCGAAGGATGCAGATTTAACCCGTCAGGCGGACCAGTTTAGGGAACAATTTGATGCCCTTTTACGGGAGGCAGTAAGGTTAGCTAATCGAAATGTTAGTAGGGTAGTGCTTGCTTCGGGGGAAGTGGTAACTGATAAAACTCTTAGAGCAGAGCAAAAAACGATTGAACTTTCAGGTATACCAATTGATACCGAATTAACTTCAGAGGAACTAGGGCTTGAGCCTGGTACCCCAGACCCAAGGCTGGAGAATAGTGTAGCAAACTTGAATCAACGAGCCATTGCGTTGACGCAAGAGCTAATTCAGTTTAAATCAAGGATTCTAAATCAAGTTCTAAATTGTACTTTGTTTACAAATAATTTTCCCTTGTTAATAGACCACATTAGACGGGAAGCAATACTCTTTGTTGATCAGTTGCAGCGTCTACAAAGAAGGGAACAGATTGATCTTACCCAGGAAATTATTGCGGAAAAGGCCTTTTGGGATAGGATAATGAAAGAGCATTCTCAATTTATCGCTCACTTATTAGATCCAACGGAAGTGGACTTAATAGATACAGCTAATGACTTTGCAGCTCTATTTAACTCGCTTCAAGACAGAGTTCAGAGAGTAGAGGAAAGTTTTATAGCTAGACTTTTACTTGGAGGTTTGATTAGAGAAGAAACTAGGGCAACCAGGGAAATAAGGGATTTTAAAGCAAGAGCTACTGAGGGGCTATTGGCTTGTCAGATAAAATCAATCATAATTCCGCTGTTAGGAGACCACACGCTTAGGGAGGCTAACCATTTTTTAAGAATCCTAACAAATCCACGTAGTTTACTTTAGACAATTTCACTAAGAATATATAGTGCCCCTAGCTGTCTTAAGCTAGGGGCATACCAAGTTCCTATAAAAAAGCGCATATTGGGCTCCATGTATGTAAACTCTATATTAAGTCCTAGCTGAGGATACATACATAAAATGAATGAACAACCTTAAACCGTTTACTATTACTTACTTACTTTAGACAAGAGGAGGCATTTTGCCGGGGTGGCTAATTAATGTTATTTCATGTTAAAGGAGTGGATTATGATGGATTTCAAATGCCCTAAGTGCAATGCTGAGTACAGCAGTATTTCATGGGATACCGCGACATTGAAGGCCAAAGGGATAAACAAGATAAATGATTTTAGCGATGACGATATTGAATCTATCGAGCTTCAAATCCCGAATTACACTTATATATGTCCTGGTTGTGGTGCTGAGTCTGTTCTTAGCAACGGCAGTTTAAAATAATCCTCACGGATAGTTCAGAGTGCAGTTAAAAGAATTGAGATTACAAACCACAGATTATAGTACATAATAAACCAAATTCTTGGTCATACTATAGATGCTCATTCCATATCTTTAAATGGCTCCCATCAGAACGGTGGGGGCCAATTTAAGTTAGAGATTACGTTCGGTAAATTATTTATCGATGTGAAAGTAATAGGGTAGTATCGAATTTATTACAGGTCTTAGTGTGCCTAAGAATGTTTATTTTGATAAATTAGATTTAAAGCTAATCAGAGATTATTTGGAAGTGCTGAGGTATCTACCCCTAAGATTTCGAGGAGAGCAAAAGCTTCTCGGTGTGTACGCTCATCGATTTCCTTAATGGTAATTAAATCCGTTAGAACTTTGATGGCATCGTCATCCCGATCATTAACACTTAGCATTAAAGCATAACGGTAGCGATAAAAATAATAGTCCGGCATAGACACAAAGAGGTTTGTGTATTCAGTCTCTGCGGTCTCTATATCTCCCTTTTTGGCCAGAAAATCAGCTTTATCGCAGATGACATTTCCTTTTTGTTCGTCATCATTGGTAAGTGAAATCAGATGATCCGATGCATATAAAAATTCTTGGTCAAGTTGCTCATGGTTTTGACAGAAGAATATATAATCCTGCCAAGCATTTTCTGAATACTTCCCTCCCTGATGGGTTTCGGCTTGGGCAATATTTTCCTTAAGTACTTTAACGGCACCGTCCAAATCCTGATGACTTTCCATATACTTAGCTATCTGATAGCGCGCTTCTAGTTGAAAAATTGGATCGAGGGGGTCCTCGATATTTACAGGCGTATTAAAGATATAAGATTCATGTCCCAAGTCCATTCTACCGGCGAGAGGAGAAACGATAAAGGATTCGGCGTAGGAAGAACAACAGCGTTTAAACTTAGCACCGCTTCCGCATGGACATCGGTCGTTGCGGTTAAGTTTGCTGACATCTGTTCCTATTAAACTAAGACGACGAACAAAAGTTTCTTGGTCGAATGGCTGGTGCTCAATTAAAACTTCCGAAAAATGGTGCAGAAATACGTTGGCAATACAAGCTCGAGCAGCATGAGGAGTTAGGTTTTGTTCATTCTGCAATTTGGAATAGATATCCTGTACTCCTGATTGGCTTTGCAGTTGGTTTTCAATAATACCCTCTATCATGACATGAAGTAATGGATTTACCCCGTTAATTGTCAACGTCTCAGGGTAATAATCCCTTCGCCCGAAAAGTGTCTTGACTTCAGGATGCTCGTTGAGTACGGTGTTAAACCCTTTGTCGCCTTCCTCAAGTGAAAATTCTCCCAAGTTCTCACCCTTTGTAATAAATAGATTGGTCATGACAATCTCCTTCTTATTCTAACAATTTCCCTGTAGACTAGGTTAACAGATCGCCTTTGTGAGGGCAAGAGAATACCCTAGCAAATTTTACGGATTTTTTACCTTACCGCCATGTTTCGTCATGTTTCGCCATCGATGTGTAATATATTGTTATGTAATAATATTCGGAATTGGAATTGGTCAGGGCAGATGAAAGGTCAAAGCCGCTTTGAAATGGGGACCTTTACGAAAATGAAAGGGAGTCAAACATATGGACGAAGTTAAACAATTCATCCAATTCAAATTGGGCTTACACAACTACGCTGTTGAAATGAGTTGTGTACGAGAAATCATCAAGCCGGTGGAAGTTAGACAACTCTTGGGTGCTCCTGAATTTGTGCAGGGGATAGCCAAAGTACGTGATGGTGTTGTTACTGTGGTAGATTTAAGAAAGAAATTTGTAATCGAGCCTAGCGATGAAGGAGAACCCCGAATAATAATTTTTGAATCAGAAAAAGAGACAGAGAAGATAGGTCTTTGGGTTGACGATGTCGTTGAAATTATGGAAAGCGGTTCTTTGGAGAAAGTCCCCAATATTATTCATCGCGGCGCTATAAAGGAAATCATTAAGACAGAAGATACTATTATTCCAGTGATTAATATTAATGAACTGTTCTCAGGAGACGTTTTAACTTGGTTGAATTCTGATGAGGTTGGATCAACAGAGAACATTTAGTATTTCCTATGAAAAATTAGATTTGAGGAGGAATTGCTATGATAGAAGATTATAAACAAATGGTTGATGTGATTTATGAGACTGACTTCGGGAAAACCTCTGTTTTTTTGTTTGATCTTGAGAAGTATATTTATATTAGAATGGGTTCAGTTATTAAGTTGCCTTTTAAGGCTGGGGATATCTTACCCCCTACAACTACATCGTATCGATGCCTTCGAACAGGAGAAAAGGTTCAAAGTTTTGTTGGAGCGGAAGTCTTAGGGGTTGCTTACACTGGAGTAGCGTATCCAATTAGGGAAAACGGGGTCATAATCGGCGGATTAGCCGTGACTGGTTCGAATGAAAGGGAGCAGGCACTTCAAAATCTTCCTTCTCTTGCTAAAGAACTTTCGGAATCTTTAGAACAGGTTGCGGCCGCCATTCAAAATATCGCTGCCTCTGCACAAGAACTCGCAGATGGTGGTCACGCTCTTACGCTTCAATCTCAAGAAGTCAATGAGAAAGCACTTCAAATGGAAGAAGTGGTTGAATATATCAATTCCGTTGCGAGTGATACGAAAGTTCTCGGACTCAA
>JAUZPJ010000231.1 GCA_030706025.1 Bacillota bacterium
CATTAATTCACGAAGAGTCTGAATTGCCCGGTACTGTAAGCCACGAACCGCATCCTCACTGCGCCCCATCCTCTTGGCTGTTTCTCGGCGGGAATACCCTTCGACAATACGAAGCTGCAAAACGAATCGCTGGTCAAGTGGCAACTTATTTAGGAATTCTTGCATCTCATTGAGTGTAATATCGTCTACAAATAACTTTTCATCGATAATATCTTGACTAATAGGCACAATTGGCCGAATCCTCAATCGTCTAAAGTGTTAGCCGGGCTATTTCAAGCGCTAGTACTAGTATTTTTTTCGAAATCTTGAAGGGAACAGAGAAATCTCGTGGAATTAAACTAAGATCAATCGAAGCATTTGTAGCTAAAGATAAGATATATCATTGAATCTGAAAATGACGATCTCTGCTGAGCGGTACGGTTTAATGCAGTATATTTGATGCAGTTTATATTGAGGATAAAAGGAGAAAGCAACACAGCATGCAAACAGAGAAAATGATTGATAAAGGTTCGGCTGATGAAATTCTGAAGACTAAGAATGGAAAACTTGCGAGGTTTTTGCAAAACATCAAATACGACAAGGATTTTAACCTTTTTCTCGTAGTTGGTTTCTTAAGCGGTATAGCCTCAGGCATCAACTCCACGGTGTTTAACAACTTTTTGAGTGACACCTATAAACTCTCTGCCGTTGCCAGGGGCGTGGTTGAGTTTCCGAGGGAACTTCCCGGCGCATTAATTATGCTGGTCCTGGGTTTGCTGGCCTTTATCGGAGATATCCGCGCGTCCGTAATCGCCATGCTGGCCTCGGCCCTCGGCATGGTAGGCTTAGGAATGTTTTCTCCCACCTTTGCCAGTATGTTGGTATGGATGATGATCTTGAACCTTGGGATGCACATGTTTATGCCCCTAGCCCCGTCCATTGGCATGAACCTGTCAAAGAAGGGGGAATACGGAATCCGACTGGGGAGGTACAATGCCTACAACCTGATGGCGACCATATTCGGCTACGCCATGGTCTGGAGCGGCTTTAAATATTTTGGACTTACCTACCGTGTATCGTTTATCCTAGCAGCGGTGTTTTATGCTTTATCAGCATTTTTTTTGAGATTAATGCAGCCCCAAAAGCCGAAAAAGAGCAGGCCCAGGCTGCTGTTCAGAAAAAAATATACTCTTTACTATGTGCTCTGTGTGGTAAACGGGGCGAGAAAACAGATCTTTTTGACCTTCGCACCCTGGGTTTTGATCCAATACTATCATCTTGATCCACCGGTGTTTGCTGTACTCGGTGTGGTCATTGCGACAGTAAGCATTTTGACCAGGACAATCGTGGGCAATGCTATAGACAGACTCGGTGAAAGGTTTGTACTTTCCACTGAAGCCATTGTGCTTATCGCTATCTGCATGGGGTATGCTTTTGCGGCAAACTTATTTTCTCCTGAGGTGGCAGTGGTGATTATCGCCGTCTGCTATATCATCGACCAGTCCATGAGTGCCGTGGAGATGGCCCGATCCACTTATGTGAAAAAAATTGCCGTCGATCCCGACGATGTCACCCTTACCCTATCGGTTGGCACCAGCGTGGATCATCTGGTATCTATGACCATTCCGGTATTGGGAGGATTATTGTGGGCAAGTGTAGGCTATAAATATGTGTTTTTGGCTGCGACTCTGATTGCCGTATTAAATCTGGTCCTGTCCCGGCGGATTAGAATTGAATAACTCAACTTTCGCTGCTCCAATCAGTGAGGTAGACCCTGATATAGGCGGGTAGAGCTAATCCGAACAAACACGTCTTTTTGCAAAACATCAAATCGAAAAAAATCAAAAAGGTAAGTTAGGGTAAAAATAACTTTTCACACTAAGCTTACCCCTCAAATTTACTTAGATGATCCATAATAGAATAATGATTTGCTGAAAAATACCATAATCCTCTGAAACCTTATTGATGCAATTGACGATAAATTTGTGCCCATTTTTAGTTTTCCTCAGAGGCTTCAAACTTATCTATCTTCCAAATTTCCCTCTCCTTTTTTACTGAAAGAGTATACGTTGTGCTAAAAGGAGCTCCTTCTTTTATTGTATTTTTCTTATTGTTCTTTTTGTTTAGCTCTTTAAAGTATCTGTTATCAGCGCTTACTACGCATGTTATTACATTATAAACTACTACGGCTTGCTCCTGGTCCGCACTAAAAGTAATCGAAAGAAACTCACAATCTTCATACTTGGATTTAATCTTGTTATCGTTAAATAGCTTTATGGTGTTTTGCTCATCATTGTTCTTTATGAGCTCTATTAGGTGGTCAACTGTATAAAGATGATACTCCGCCCTTCCGTCCAAGCACTCAAAATCGCGGTCATTTAAAGCTTTTGCAAAATTTCTGCACAACTCCTTTATTACTTGTTCATCCACCGTATCATCCGCTAAAGTCGCTGCCCCGCAGTTAGCCGGACCACATTCGTTATTTACACTCCCATCGGTAACTGGCATAGATCCTTGGATTACTTCCAAGACCTTCTGTATGATATCTAGCTTGTTCATTTGTCTCCTCCTCTACGACTCTTCAAGAAAATCAAGCCACTATATCTTATGAAACAATGGGAGAATTCGGTCCCTTCTTTCCATATTGCTCCACATTGGCCAATCCATGCATATTATGTGGTATCCCATAAAAAAAACCTCTGCATCACGAATTACGTGGCGCAGAGGTCTGCTATTGCTTTTCTGTTCTAGCTAACATGAAGGTTTTCCTTTGCACTGCTATTTGTTGTCCCCTTCAAAGATTGTTGTCTAATATGTCCCTGATAGTAGCCTTTTGATAAATCAGAAAAAACATTTAGCTCAAAAACATCGACAATTTGTGGATCAAATTGCCGACCCTTATTTTTGACTAGCTCATGCAAGGCAGTTCTTTTATCCAATGCCTTTCTGTAGGCCCGATCACTCGTCATCGCATCATAGCTATCCGCAACCGATACAATTCGAGACAAAAGTGGAATTTCCTCTGTCTTAAGTCCTCTGGGATAGCCCGAACCGTCAAATCGCTCATGGTGTGCCAGAACATACTCTGCTAACTCCGACATCTCAGGGGAGGATTTCAAGATTCTAAAGCCAATATCGGGATGACGCTTAATTTCTATCCATTCTGAATCGGTTAGTTTTTCTGGCTTATTCAGGACACTTTCCTCGATTGCAATTTTCCCAATATCATGGAGTAATCCTAACGCTTTTAACTTATTATTTTCGGTCTCTGATAGCCCCATTGCTACCCCAATCGCTCGACTTATTGCACTCACTCTTTCAGAGTGTTGTTCCTCACGGGGATTTTTTTCATGCAGAGTTTTCAAAATCATGTTGATCGCGGAGCCTCTTAGCCCCTCGCTTTTTAATATTTTATTAATATACATTTCATTTTCAGCATTTTTCATGACGATATGTATATCGTCATTTATTGTCTCCTTGGTATCCCAGCCAAAAGATGCTGTAATATTTATCAAATCGGTGCACATCGAACCACACATGCTTTTCATTCTATCAGCAACCATTTCTGCTTCCTTTTTTCTGGTTTTAGGCAATAAAATAATAAATTCATCGCCTCCCCAACGGGCAAGAATATCTTCTTTGCGGCATGCAACTTTCAATGCTTCCGCAGTTCTCTGTAACAGAACGTCTCCCCGACGGTGTCCAAAGGCGTCGTTGGTAAGCTTCAATCCATTAACATCTACAATTATAATCGAAATAGGCAGATTATTTTCTGTATCTAATCGCAATAGTTCTTCATCAAAAAATCGTCGATTATAAAGACCCGTCAGGCTATCGTGATAGCTCATATATAGAATTTCATCTTGCTTTAGCTTTATTTCCGTAATATCTTGTAATGTTCCGACAAACTTATGGGATTTATTTTCATCCATAATGATATAACCAGTGGATAATACCCATCTTTGGCTGCCGTCCGGTTTGACTATACGGCTTTCAATCTCTAATTCACATTGCTCATCGATTATTTTCTTAGTACTTTCTCTAATTAAATTCTGATCTTCAGGATGAGCTAACTCTATTCTTTTTTCTTGCGTCGGTTCAAAGCTTCCAGGTTCAAGTCCAAACAACCGAAATAATTCGTCAGACCATGTGGTTTTACCCGTACTTAAATCTATTTCCCAACTCCCGAGATGAGCTAATTTTTCTGCGGTATTCAATCTTAAAAGTTTACGTTCAAGACGATTATTAATTTGACCCAACAAACGAGTTTGACCTCGGATTCGACTACCCAATTTATGGATTAACCAACTGAACAATAGAAAAACGAACAGCCTTGAAAGTTTAATCTCTAGAGTTTCAGGATTAAATATTAGTGAAAAAGCAAAGTATGTAAAACTTAAACCTACGGCATAGGCAAAACCTATTTCTTCAAACCAATAGCAAGCGAACAAAATAGGCAGGTAAAGAGTATTTTGAACAATTATCTGTATGCCATTCGTAAAGAAGATATAGCTGATCGTAAACGCAGAAATTGTAAGCAAGACTAAGATCATCATTTTCAGATAAACATCTTTACCCCAATTCATAATCATTGGCCGCCTCTTCCGAATTAATTTAGAGCTAATCTGGAGAACGATTTCCAAAAAAGTCATCAACACGTGGCTAAGATCTAATAACTCAACTTTAATGTACTTAAATAATATTTTATGTATAACAGCAATCTGTATTGATATAAAAAATAAATGCAGCAGCCAAATTTAAATCTTTCCTCAAATGGAACTAAACCCCACTATTCTAAAGCTTATACCACACTATACTAAAATACAATATACTTTACCATTAATTATAAATTCTTATCGTTTTTGACATATTTAGTTCGGTTGACGACATTATAATTCACTTTATGACTTTCTACATTTTTATTACGATTTCCTGACCGCGGTTAATATAACAAAATCATATATCCATTAAGACACGTAAAAAATTTGGGTTAAATCGACCAA
>JAUZPJ010000232.1 GCA_030706025.1 Bacillota bacterium
AGCTTTCTAATCCACATTTACTTAAATAAGCTATATACTTATTAATTTCCGTCCCTACTACATATCCCTTTTCTCCAACAACTGCTGAAAAGACAAGAGAATCACCTGCAAGACCTAATGTACAATCTAATATACTATTTCCTTCTTCTAATTTTGTTGCCTCTATTATAGCTTCTTTATTTCCTCGTCTTATTGATTTAATCTTAAGTTCTGACATATTAGGATGCCAAAACAGTGTACTATCTTCTCCCTTTATAACAATCTTATCTCTTTCAACCACTAATAAATAGTCAAAAACCTCATTTAAAATTGTTTTTTTAATACTAAAATTACCTCTTTTTATATATGGTATATTTAAATCTTTAGATATGACTTTTGCTTTATAGTTTAAACTCTCATCTGCATCCCTTGTAGTAGTAACTGCAATCTTCATTTTATCTCTATCTTTCTTCATCCATTATTTATTCCTTTGGCAGCTTTATATTTTCTAGGCTACACTAACTTTACATTCTAACAAATATTATACTATATTTCAGTTAAAATATGAGCTTTCTTTATAAATACTTAGATAGAATAGGACAGTGCACACACAAAACTCATAATATTCTACAGAGTTATTGAACTAAATAATAAAAATATTCTTTCGTAATAAAAATTGACGATGTTCAACTAAGCTTCTAGACGTAAAACTTTATTTCTATAATGAATTTATATCTATAAAATGAAAACCCACGAAATCCAAATTTTAGATTTTGTGGGTTTCATGGTGGAGGCGATCCGTATCGTATCAAATGTACAATTTCTATTCAAGGATATAGACCTCATTAATCAAATATTTAATGAAGGCTAGCCACTTCTGTGAACTAGCCTTTATTTATCTGTTCAAGGGAACATGCCCACACTATTGCTCATGAATTTGCACGTCAATGGCGTTATCGTCACTTCTGACTTTATATCTCTTTTCAGGCTCCTGTATACGTTTACCAACTGATGGCTTGTTGAGAAAGAGTTATCCTCAAGATAGTTCTTGCTCCCAAAAATCAATTCTTCAATTTTAGGTGACTGCATTTCAATCCAATTTGGCTGTTCTTTGCACCGTTTTTCAACTTTTTTAATCAGCGTGAGATTGCCCACATTTTCAGTATTATCGTCAGGCATGATCACAAACAAATAATCCCTGGTACGGCTTATGGAGACGTTTATGATGTTCAATTCGTTGAGGAACATGCCCTTTGAAACCGAAATGGATGGGGGCGGATTGAACAGTTCAATGATGATGTCACATTTGTCGCCTTGGAAGCCGTGTATTGTGCCAACCTGAACCTCAATATTTTTCGGTAAGGCAGTTGATGATATCGATCAGGTCTGATTGTGCCCTATAAGGTGCTATTAACCCAATACGGAAAAACTCATCGCCTTTTACCTGCTCAATCTTCAAAGATAGATACTTTACAAATTCAAAAGCAAATAAAGCAGAATATACTTGATAGTTGCTTTTGCTCTGTAAACTCTTAGATCGATAAATGCTCTCGTATTTACTTACAGGAAACTTGATGATGTTTATAGGCTTAACATCAATAAAATCAGCGGTTGGTGCGAATGTTGACTTTCTGTTGTTCGGTTGTGCTTTAATACTCCGCCATAAGCAAACCGCCTGAACACCTCTCCGATTTCTGGTATACTCCTGTATTGAGTAGTCAAAAGTTCAACTTTGTATTGGTGGGGGATCGTCGTGGGGTGAGTAGACGATTTGAGTTCCACCATAGCTCCAGATCCATCGAACCATTCCGGTAGGAGGGATCTTGTATTCATGATACTTTTGTACAGTACTTACCCTACGTCTAATTTTCAAGACAAATTCTTGCAAATAGTATGTTTGTTGCATAGCTTTTCCCACTTCCAGACATTAATCCATGTTTTTAACGGAATACTGGAATCGACCTCCCGCATTGTGACATTAGTACCCTTAACCTTCTTCTTGTTCATCAATATCGGGCAAGGGGAAGAAGTTCTTACAGAAAGTAATATTTAGTAATTGCAATTTTTAGCTTATGTGCACAAAAGAGGTGACGAACGAATTCGCCACCTCTTTCATTATTTATACTGCTCTTTCACCTCAACTAAAACTCCAAGCGCTTTTGATGTGTCAAAATATTCATACACCTCATAGCCCTTTTCGTGTTTAAAAAGTGAATCAAACCCTGTATTTTTCATGGTTTCTTCGTCATCTTCTAAATGTCCGTCTGACAACAAACAAATTGAGCAAATTGATGTACCATGTTCTTTTAACCAAGCTGCCCATGGGTCATTATTTCCTAGAGGCTGGATAATTTCAAACCAGAAATTATCGCTGAAAACACTCTCTACCTTCATTGGGGTATCAGTGATGTCGGCACCTTTATACTTCATAAAAGGTGTTCTTACCTCTTTATGCTCTGTATTCTGCTCTGCAGGCTCTTTCCCTGTGCCTAGCAAAGTTTTATATGCAGAAACTGTTTTTTCTAAATCGTCTGTTACGACAATAACCTTAACTATGTTTGTTGATGATAATGCCATCTTTTTCCCTCCTAATATTATATATTAATCACTATTTGTTTATTTATTGGTGAAACCGCCGTCAGCAATAATTTCAGCACCTGTCACATAAGAAGATTCGTCGGACGCTAAGAACAATGCAACCGCCGCAATCTCGCTAGGCTTTCCGATATGCCCTATGGGAAGTTGCGAAACTATATTGCTTCGTAGTTCGTCATCGCCGTGCACAAAATCTGTAAACGCCTGTGTTTCAGTTGGACCAGGGCTTATAGCATTTGCTCTAATACCATTTTCTGCAAGCTCTCCTGTGAACGAACGTGCCATAGACCTTACCGCTGCTTTCGCCGCATTATAAACAATGCTGTTTTTTCCACCCTGAAAACCTGCAATTGATGATATTAAAACAATTGAAGATTTATTAGACATAAAAGGAATTAACTTCTGCACTGTGAAAAATGCTGAAAAAACATTAAGGTCCATTGTCAAGTGAAACTCCTCAGGTGTAATTTCTGGAATCGAGTTTTGTGGTCCATTGCCAACAATCGGTAACACCGCCTTTAATTTGCGACCTGTCTTTTTAACTGATTCTGCTATTTTCTCTAGATCATTCACATCTGTCGCATCAACTTTTAGAATGTCAACAACTTGGCTGTTTCCCTCATATACTTTCCTTGCGGTTTCAACATCAAAATCAGCCACAATCAAATCGGCACCTTCACTTATGAAACGTTCTGCGATTGCTCTGCCAATTCCATTCGCTGCACCCGTGATAACGCACAATTCTTTATCTAATAATTTGCTCATAAAAACCTCCATTTCGCCGCTACCGCCAGCGGCACAAATAGTACTGAAAAAATGGTGTGCGGTTTTATCCATTTGGTTATTATTATATTGAGGAGAAGATGTACTAAAAACACTGCGAGGTGAGTCGTAGACTACTCTTCTCATCTTAAATCAGTATAAAACTAGTGTAAGAATCATCTTTAAAGCTCAAATAATTGGTTCTACTAGTACAAATTGCCCATGCAGTCGCTAAATCTCATAAAACTAACCATGTTAACCAATTACGCTAAACTATATACTCAAAGAACTCAAATGTAGCTTTTGAATCGTAGCCAGAATAATCAACTGCAGCCAAGCCCACAAATGCTCCCGTAAAAAAGCCACCATAATGAGAATTCACATAATCATCAGACAAAATCATTGCATCAAGTTTAACAGGCACTCTCTTCCAATTATCTCCGTCAAATGAATATTCATAAAAATAGTCCAAATGATCAACAACTGTCTTGAACCAAACCCACTCTGTGCCCTCAGGAATCCTCACAGCGTTATCTTTTAAAGCAGAAGTGTATTTGCTACTGTCGCATTCTGCAACTTCTATAACATCATTATGCTCGTCATCTTTTGTGATAAAAATCCATGACCAATGCTCACTGTTATAATAATTTACAAGACCAGCCATTGCCTGATAGCTATATGGGCTAAATTTCACCTTTGTCACAGCTGAAAACTCAAAGTCTTTCCATCTCCTAGCAATAAACGATTGATTGAACTTATTTGAAAGTGAACCATGCCCTATCAGTTCAAGTTTTCCGCCTCCAACCTTTCCCATTTTTTCAGAAAAAGGAACCCTTAACGTATTCCACTCATCATTGAGCTTATCAAATGAAAAATCATCAAAAACAGTATTGGTTGCAGGAGCCTCAGTTAATATGGCATCTTTTGGTGCGTCAACCTCTTTCAAACCGCCATGTCCACCTACAACTCTTGGCCAAAGTTCATCATCCCAATAAACTTTCTGAATACTTGTTTCACGCCCAAGCGTACACCATCCTCTTGGGTCATAGATGTTCTCGGTAGAATGGTGAAGAGGCCTAGCGCAAAGTGAAGCATAATACCACTCGCCAGAAGGGGTTTCGACAAGCGAACCATGCCCTTGTTTTTGAAGATAGTGGTCTGGTGTGTCAAAGTTAGTTATAAATGGTCCGTTTGGCTCAGTTTCATAAGGTCCCAACAGATTTTTTGAGCGGGCAACAATTTCTTGGTGTGTCCAAGATGTGCCGCCTTGTGCTGCAAATATATAATAGTATCCATTAAGCTTATATATATGCGGTCCTTCAACCGTCTTCACATCGGTACCATTGTATACAGTTTTTGCGGTCTCTGGTTTCAGCCTCTTATTGTCCACATCGTATTCAGTTAAAGTAAGCCCATTGAATGGGTTGTTATACTCACGGTGATCCCAAGTTTGTTGAATGAAATATTTTTTCCCGTCATCATCATGAAAAAGAGATGAATCAAAACCAACGCCATTTAGCTTTATAGGTTTGCACCAAGGACCTTTTATGTCGTCTGCAATTGTCAGATAGTTATACATATCTTTGAACGCACCATCTATAACTTTCAC
>JAUZPJ010000233.1 GCA_030706025.1 Bacillota bacterium
AGAGCATGGACTAGCGATAAAACGCTTGACATTAACGGCTAAACAAAAAATATGTTTTCTCCCTGAGGCAACATGCTTGCCCGAGGACTGTCCCTTCGCACAAGGGTATTATGATCGGCTGCGACCGGCGGTGGAGGATCTGTTTGGGGAAGATGCATGGACGCGGCAAGTAATCGAGAAATACGCACGTAAGCATAGTATTTGTCCTTTCGAGTTTTCCTTGGAAATGGCCAATTGGGCGGATGTGGTCATTTGCGATTATAATTATGTGTTTGATCCCCGTGTTTATTTAAGGCGTTTCTTCCTCGAAGGGGGAGAGTACACCCTTTTGGTCGATGAAGCTCATAACCTAGTGGATCGAGCAAGGGAAATGTTTTCTGCCGAACTCAGCAAAGAGTCTTG
Source organism: Bacillota bacterium (assembly GCA_030706025.1). Taxonomy (GTDB): domain Bacteria; phylum Bacillota; class Desulfitobacteriia; order Desulfitobacteriales; family Desulfitobacteriaceae; genus Desulfosporosinus. Next base: position 403 of record JAUZPJ010000233.1, read on the forward strand.
GCTGCAGCTGAAGAGACTTACAAAAGAAGATAACCTAAGGTTGACCAAGTCCTTGACTAAAGTTAACTCTGCCCTAGTTAAAGAAAAGAAGTCCTGTATGGAAGCAGGAGAAGACGGAAAAAGAGTTGAGAAGGAGCTGCCTTCTAAGCTAGTTCAAGCTTTGAAACATTTTAGCAAAGAGGCGGAGTATTTTCTCAAAACGAACGACCAACCCTTTGAATGGCGTGAACAACTAATTGAACGATACTTCCAGGCTTTGAGTTTTACGAGAACCGCAGACAGCTATGACGAACGATACGTTACTTTTTTTCAACTAACTCGGGATGATTTTCGAGTGAAGTTGTTTTGCCTTGACCCTTCTCTTAGATTGAAGGAAGCTTTAGGAAGAGGGCGATCCTCGATCTTATTTTCAGCAACTTTGAGCCCGATGGAATATTTCATGAATGTTTTGGGTGGTGAGAATGAATCATATAAGCTTAAATTAACATCGCCATTTCCAGCGGAAAATCTTCGTTTGCTTATTCATCATCGAATTTCTACTAAATTTAAGCAACGCAGTTTATCTTACAATCTTGTAGCTGAAGCAATATCGGCGGCAATTCTCCAAAATGAAGGAAATTATCTAGTCTATTTCCCCTCGTATGAATATCTGCACGAGGTCTATCTAAAATTTAGGGAGATGAACCCGCAAATCAATACAATCTGTCAGACTCCGGGCATGGCTGAAGAGGAACGGGAAGAATTTTTAGGCAGATTTGAGACTAACCCTCAGTATACTCTAGTGGGATTTGCCTTGATGGGTGGGATCTTCGGCGAAGGTATAGACCTCATAGGAAATCGACTTTCCGGAGCAATTATTGTCGGAGTCGGATTACCCCAAATTGGCATAGAGCGGGAGATCATTCGAACCTATTATGATGCGTCTAATAGGCAGGGTTTTGAATTCGCTTACATGTACCCAGGTTTTAATAAAGTTTTGCAAGCTGTCGGGCGGGTCATTCGTACAGAAAGTGACCGTGGCATTGTACTGCTTATTGATGAACGTTTCGCCCAACCCTCTTACAAAAAGTTGTTTCCTGTAGAGTGGGAAAAGGTCCTCTTCTTGAAAAACGCCGAGGAAACCGGCTTAGCCGCCGCAGACTTCTGGCGGGAAGTAAGGGAAGCAAAGGGACGGTTCTCGTGCTTCCAAGGTAGTGGTGAGTAAACATGCGCAGAAGTCCAATATCTTTGAGTAGTGGAGTGAAATAGAATGTTTATGTATGTGTTTCCAATTGTACTTATTGTAGCTTCAAACACCGTTTATAATGTATGTCAAAAGTCTACACCACAGAACGCCAATCCTTTTTCGGCCTTGTTGATTACTTATTTAACCGCAGCGTTGTTGACGTTTGTAATATCTCTTTTTTACAAAACGGATAAAGGGTTTTGGCAATCGTTTAACGAGTTAAACTGGACAAGCGTGGCACTTGGCGTGGCGATCATAGGTCTTGAATTAGGATATCTCCTCGCCTATAGAGCAGGCTGGAATATCAGTGTAGGATCTCTTGTAGCTAATATTATTTTGGCCCTTGTACTCATTCCCATAGGCATATTGTTTTATAAGGAAGGATTTGCGGTTACTCAAATAGTTGGAGCTGTGTTTTGTTTAGTGGGTCTGGCTCTAATCAATAAGTAAAATCAATTTAATGAATGTTCAATGAACTAGATATTATAGGAGAAGTTTAAAATGGATGCAGCAAACGATGTCGCAGTAGGTCACGATCTTTCGTCGCAATTACTAACCTGGTATGAAAGAGAAAAAAGGGATTTGCCTTGGCGGAAGACGGGGAATCCTTACGCCATTTGGGTTTCAGAGGTTATGCTTCAACAGACTCAGGTGAAGACAGTGATTCCTTATTATGAACGATTCCTAAAGCTCTTTCCCAGCGTGGATCAGCTCGCCGCTGCTAGTCTTGAGGATGTCTTAACGGTTTGGAGCGGGCTAGGATACTATTCTCGAGCCCGTAGAATGTGGGAAGGTGCGCGCTATATTTGCGATCAATGTGGTGGGAGAATGCCAGAGAATTATGATTCTCTTCTACTGGTTCCGGGAATTGGAAGGTATACAGCGGGAGCCATAGCTAGTATTGCATTTGGACAGAGAGTTGCAGCAATAGACGGTAACGTCTTACGGGTGGTATCTCGTCTTTTGACTTGGTCTGAGCCGGTTGAGACAGTTCGGACTCATCGTCATTTTAATGATTACTTAATGGCTTGGCAGCCGGCTTCTCAGCCTGGCATCTTTAATCAGGCCCTTATGGAACTGGGGGCCACTGTTTGTACACCTTCAAAGCCGGAGTGTAGTCATTGTCCGTTGGCCCAAGATTGCCAGGGGTATTTGAGCGGCGATTTCCTTCGCTATCCTGTGAAAAAGCCTAAGGCCAAGCGCCAAGAGGTAACTCGTTTGACGTTCGTTATTCGTCGAGGGAACCAGGTATACTTACAAAGACGCCCTGAACAAGGGTTATTAGCTAATCTTTGGGAGTTTCCCGGTGTGGAATTGAGGGGTCATAGTACGAAAGAGGGCCTTCCCAGTATTTCTTATGAAGAATTCCTAGGATTTTTTCAAAAGGCGGTGCCAGTTCGAACGTTTGACGAGTGCATAAGGAAACAATGTGAGCTGGGACCGATATTGCACGGACCGGTTTGGTACACCTTCAGTCATCGTCTGTGGAAAATTATCTGGGCAATTGTCGATCTGTCAATATACGAACAGATTGCCCCGTCTTTGATAAAGGAAGCAAATGAGAATTATGAAGAAAAAGGATGTTGGATTTCGGTGCAGGACTTAGCCTTAATCGCACTTCCGGTGGCTTTTAAGGCTATTGCTGAGGAATTAAAGAATGAAAAAAGTTGAATTTTAAAAAGTTTGATTGAATAAAATAATCGCACTAAGTAAGGTTTTTTACTTATATATTGTATACATGTTATAAAACAGTTGAATGTTAGCCAGTCTTTGTGTTACCTTAAATGTATAAACAAATAAAGAAGAGCAAAGGCGCTCATAAGAATTTTGTACTTATAAATAAGTACTCTTCTTAAGAGCGTCTTTTTCGTTTCGCTAAATCAAGAATTATAAGCGTCATCAAGTTCCTGGGGAAATTCTGTATGGCGAGGGAGCTGTATAGAACGATTGCCCGAAATTTCATAAATGAATTTGCGTATTGAGACGAAAGGAGAGACAAAGATGCTTAGAGAAGGGGAAGTTCGGATTCCGTCTGGGTGTGCAATCAGTGGGATTATCAACCGCAGTGGAGAGGTTTTTTCTGGAAGAGATATCATTCAGTCGATTGCTTTGATGCATGATCGTTCCAATGGCTTAGGTGGAGGGTTCGCCGCCTATGGTATTTATCCTAATTACGAAGAATATTATGCTTTTCACTTGTACTATGAAGGGACGGAAGGGAAAATACAAACTGAGGATTACCTAAATCACTTTTTCCATGTTGCGGAAAGTGGTGAAATTCCGACCCGGAAAACTCGTGGGATTAAAAATCCCCCGTTGGCTTGGCGTTATTTTGTCCGTCCTAAACCTAACTTTCTGTTGGAAGAAGAAAATGAGGACGAATTCGTTGTGCGAAGTGTCATGTTCATTAACTCCGAATTTAAGGGAGCGTTTGTTGTTTCAAGCGGAAAAAATATGGGAGCTTTCAAAGGGGTGGGCTATCCTGAAGATATCGGTGAGTATTTTTGTCTGGAAAACTATCATGGATACAGTTGGACGGCCCATGGACGATTTCCGACCAATACCCCAGGGTGGTGGGGTGGAGCTCATCCTTTTACCCTACTTGACTGGTCCATCGTGCATAACGGTGAAATTTCGTCCTACGGAGCGAACCGACGCTTTTTAGAGATGTACGGCTATAAGTTATCCATGCAAACAGACACTGAAGCGATTACGTACGCTTTTGACTTTCTAGTCCGCAAGCAGAAATTACCGATGGATATTGTGGTTGCGACCCTTGCGGCACCATTTTGGAAAGACATAGAGCGAATGAGTCCTGAGAAAAAAGTTCTTTATAAGGCTGTTCGCGCCATGTATGGGAACTTATTAATGAACGGACCTTTTTCCATTATATTAGGATCGAGTCAAGGTTTGATTGCACTTAATGATCGACTAAAATTGCGCTCGATGGTGGCAGCAACAAAAGGGGATTTATTCTATTTAGCTTCCGAAGAATCAGCCATCCGGGAAATCTGTCCTAATCCTGAGAAGGTCTGGGCTCCCCGCGGTGGGGAACCTGTAATCGCAACACTCGAAAAAAGGGGAGAACAAAGGCATGGCACTCAGTATGAATACGCCGGAATTTCTTATTGAACGAAATATCAATCGCTGCATTAAATGTCAGGTTTGTGTAAGGCAATGCGCCAATGAAGCTCATCGCTGGGATGCAGAAGAAGAAAAAGTTGTCTCTGATGACATGCAGTGTGTGAATTGTCATCGGTGTGTGACTATGTGTCCTACCCATGCGCTTTCCATTCGAAAGTTTCC
>JAUZPJ010000234.1 GCA_030706025.1 Bacillota bacterium
TAAGTAATAATCCTAATTGGTGATCCAATGGTAAATCCCCAAATTTCTAATCTTATGGCCATAAGTGGCAAAATTAAAACTGAAAGGGGATCGACCATATGCTTTTTGGAACACCTTTTCCGGCACCAGTATCTTGTATACCTCCCCGCATGGCTTTGTTTGACTCTTACCCTATTGGGACACGTTTAGCAATCGGAATAGACTCTAGTTTCTGGGTTGGAAATTTCGGAGGCTTGCAAGACGGTGTCGCTTTATTGACCAATGCTCAACTGTTTTCTAACGTTGGTACACCCATCGATGGACTTCGCCCGGTGGTCCGTATCCCAATTAGGAATATTACCTTTGTTTCTCAATAAGGTTTGTTTAGGGTAGGAGAAATCCTACCCTAATATTTTTTCATCAAGCTTCTTGCAAATTCCTGCAAAAAACGAAATTTTCTTTCGAAACCAATTTACAAAAACACACTTTTTGGCATGTTTGAATATCATGTAGTAACTAAACGAATATGGCATTCCCTAATTTCTTATCTTATGGCCACCTAGGTGGCTAAATTATCTAGAGAGGGGATCTGCTATATGTTTGGTTCGCCTTATGGAGTATCGTGTGTACCTTTTAGAGTAGCTTTATTTGACACGTATCCTATCGGAACACGTCTAGTAATCGGTGAAGACTCCAGCTTTTGGGTAGGAAATTTCGGTGGCTTGCAAGACGGTGTCGCATTATTGACCAATGCTCAGCTATTCTCTAATATCGGTACTCCAATCGACGGAATTCGCCCAGTAGTCCGAATTCCAATTAGAAATATCACGTATGTATCTCAATAAGACTCTGGGCGGGGTAGGAGAAATTCCTACCCTTATTTTAGTATACGTCTATTACGTTGATTTCAAATTATCTAAGTATTTAACAGCCTGCAGAGCAGCGGTTCCACCTTCTCCTGCAGCTTTAATTAATTGATAGGGCTGCCCTGTACAATCTCCCGCGGCGAATAGACCGGAAATACTAGTCTCTAATTTATGATTAACCTTGATAGCGCCCTCTTCCATGTCTAAACCAGAGATAAGTTGCTCTGCCGGTAGTATTTCTCTTATGATGAATACCCCATCGACCGTTAATTGTTCCTCCCCGAGGTCAAGCCTTTCCACGTTTTGGGTTCCTACGATTCCCTTGACGTTGCTCTTCTTAACTTCGATTCGATGGTCAAGACGCAAAGCATCGCTGTAATAAGGTATGTAATAGACTTTGGCACAGATGTCTGCCATGAAATTGGCTTCATCTTCTCCTTCTTTACTATAGGAAACGATCGCAACATTCTTATTTTTATAGAGGGGGCCGTCACATGTGACACAGTACCCTACTCCCTTACCTAGTAATTCAGATTCTCCTGGAAATAATTTATTGGCCGAAACACCCGTGGCAAGAATGACAGCATCCGCCTCAAGGGATTTATCCTTTCCCATAATTGTAAAGGGCGGTCCAGGATAAATGTTGTTTACTCTAAACGACATAATGGATATCTCACGTTTCTTCAAATGTTCCAAAAACCGTTGGCGCAATTCTTCCCCACCAATTTCCGGAAAACCAAGCCAATTCTCAATATGTGGAGCCTTTGAGAGCTTGGGACTACAAAACTCAGAACCCAGTAAAATGAAATCTCGTTTGCGAATTTTGGCATTAAGGGCTGCAGCCATACCAGCTGGCCCACAACCAACAATCGCTAGTTCATAGTGATTTTTAATAGAATTAAGATCCTCAGACATTTTCGTTAACCTCCCTAGAAATAAATTTCTATTTCACTGGTCTCAACTAATTAAGAGCCTCAATTTAGTTTTCCCCTAAATTCACCAAAATACTATTCTTGCCCTTGATAAGAACAAAGTCTACTTCGTGAGTATACTGCAATACATAGTAACATTTTGAAAAGTCCCAAGATTCGACGACCTTGTTAATTTAAACGTTGAAAGAATTGACGGGAAACTCGTTTGTCGATTTACCAACCTATGGAATGGCTATGACGGCTTTGGAGTATGCTTGCGCTTTAATCTCAGTGGTTATTTTTTAATTCTCTGCTTGACTTAATAGTAAAAACATGAATATGATGTAATTTGAGCAATTAAAGAACCTTACCAGTTTCAAGTCTAGCTTCTACAAATGCACTTATGAACAGGAGAACTATTGTTATGTTAAATTGCCAAGAGGAAGTCTTACAGATCACAAAGGAATTGGTGAATACTTCAAGTATCGTTAATACTTCTGGGGAAAAAAACATGGCAACGAACATCTATAACAGGCTAGGGGCACTTTCCTATTTTGTTTCCAACCCCGAACATTTAGTTATGTCTCGCACAGTTAACGATGTGGTCGAACGCTATAACGTCCTGGCCTTTGTGAAAGGAACCAAAGATTCATCCGACGATACAGTTATACTTATGGGACATTTTGACACAGTTGGGATTGACGACTTTGCTCAATTAAAAGACCTGTCCTGTAATCCCGATAAATTAAGCACTGCTTATTTATCTGAAAAACTCCCTGCCAACGTGGAGCAACACTTAAAATCAGGGAAATGGCTGTTTGGCCGTGGAGTTTTGGATATGAAAAGTGGCTTAGCCGCTCACATTTATCTGCTCCAACATTATGCAGAACACCCTGAGGATCTCGCTGGAAACCTCTTGCTGGTAGCGGAATGTGATGAGGAAGACAGTTCACACGGCATTCTCTCTGCTTTAAAAATCCTGAAGGAATGGAAAGGAACCTATCATTTCAATTATGTTGCAGCCATCAATGCAGATTTTGTCTCACCTCGCTATGATGGAGACGAAAATCGCTATATTTACAAAGGCTCCGTCGGTAAGCTCTTACCTTCTTTTTTTATCACTGGGAAGGAAACCCACGTCGGTTCTTGTTTCGAAGGCTTTGATCCGAACTTTTTAGCGGCCGAACTAACGAGGGAAATTGACTACAACCCTCTCCTCAGTGACAAAGCCTATGGCGAGACACCTGCTCCGCCAGTCTCCCTAAAACAAACTGATCTAAAGCCCGCTTATACGGTTCAAACAGCTCTGTCTGCATTTGTCTACTATAACTTTTTAATTCATTCATGGAGCCCAAGGGATGTCCTACAAAAGCTTAGGTATCATGCTGAGGTTGCCTTCAAGAGGGCTTTAGATACCTTTACTGAACGCTATCAGGCGTATTGCCAACTTAGCGGGGAAACCTACCATCCTGTACCGTGGACGGTGAGGGTGTTTACCTATGAAGAATTTCATCAGCTGTTGGTGGATCAAAACGGAGAGGATTATCTCCGTCATATGAAAGAGTTTACAACAGATCTCCTCACAGACCCTTCCTTAGATATTCGAATGTATTCAGCAAGGGTGGTTGAGGAAGCCTGGAAATTTATGAAGGACAAAAGTCCGGCAATCATCCTGTTTTACTCCTCACTCTACTCTCCAAGGGTTGAAGTTACTGGAAAAAACGCGCAGGAAAAAAGGCTAATTGATACTCTCGAAGGGGCTGTAGCTAAGATGCAGCCGTTCTATCCGAACCCCATTGTGACGCGGAATTTCTTTCCCTATATATCAGACATGAGTTTTGTGGCTTTAAGCGACGATGAAGCTGGAATTCAAGCGGTCTCCTTAAATAATCCAGCGTGGGGAACTAAACACTATGTAGAATACCAGGATATTCGAGATATCAATGTTCCCGTGATCTGTATTGGACCTTATGGACTCGATGCCCACAAAAAGCATGAGCGAACCGAAATTGCTTACTCCTGTGAGATTGTTCCGAACTTAATTAATGAAGTTATTCGAGATCTATTGAAATAAAAGAGAGGATTATTCAACTCCTTGGAGGTGAATAATCCTCTCTTCTTGATAATGCAAAAGCAATAAATATCTCTCTATTTCGCTTCATCTAAAGTTTTCTTTAGTACCTCTTCTACTTCTTGAGCGATGTTAAGAAGCTCATCATTCTCCAACATACCAATCATAGAGGTCGGACGCACCATCCCCATAAAAACACTGTTGTCTTTTTCATAGACAACCATCTTACAAGGCAAAAAATAGCCAACTTCAATATGACGATCTAATACCTCTTTTGCCTGTTTTGGATTACATACCTCCAACACCTTAAAATTCGGCTGAAAATCTAATCCCTTTTCTGCTAACTTATCTTTAAAGTTAAGCTCCCACAAAACCCCGAAACTATTTTCACTTAATGTTTTCTTTAAATCTTCAACAGCTGTTAAAAAGGTTTTGCCGGTTTTTACTTCATATTTTAACTCCATTATCGATGTCCCCTCCCATTCTACCAAAGCTTAATTGATATTATATCCAATTCCATCACAATTATCTTAGCAAACCATTTGAATAAGGTAAGCATCGAGCCTTCAGTAACAAAGGTTTCTAATTGACGATGCGAGCTTTGGAATGGGAGCATTACTATGAAGCAAGGATTACAATGAATTAATTATACCTAACAAGCGGTCTCTTTCTTCCTCGAGGTCTTCTCGTTCCGCCACCAACTTAGGCTGCACGGAATGGAAAGGCCAGCGGGCTTTAAGATCAGCCAGTTTTTTTTCGACCTCGTTAAGCTGAAGCAGAAGTTCTTGTTGATCAAGTTGTTTTTCCGGTACTCGTTTTTTATCATCCATTCGTTTTCTTCTCCCCCATCTCTACAAACGTAATAGCGCCATGCATACAAGCTTCCATGCATGCTTCACATTCTATACATTTCAAAGGGTCCACGATCGCTAGTTGTAACAACATGTTAATCGCTTGTTCTGGACAGGTATTGACACAGCGTTTACAGCCAAGACAAAGTTTTTCCAAGATGAACGCTGGCATTTCTTTCTCCTCCTCATCTATCGAAACGCTAAAAGGAACACCCGGTTCCCCACTTAACAGCCCGCTCAGCCATA
>JAUZPJ010000235.1 GCA_030706025.1 Bacillota bacterium
GTTAAGAGACTTGCTTGACTTGCCCCTGCGATAACATAAGGGGTTTTCCCCTCAGCAAAGGCAGAGAGTGCCGATGGGTCGATTCTAAGGACCTTGTCATTCCTCCAAGTCTTAAGCTGTTGAAGGAAAACAACGTTGACAGAATCATCCATAACTGGATTTCCCCCATTCATGAACCGTCCACCTTGTCCAGTCCACCAGGCTGCGAGCGTTACAGTGTCAGCAGAGAGGACAGAGGCTCCCCCTTTAGAGAATAGATCATCTAAACTGACAGGAACACCTGCCGTATCCGTTCTAAAGTAAAGCAAAGGGACATCTGTCAACCAAGGAAGAGCATAGCCTACTCCTCCAAATCGAAAACTCGCTAAAGCAGCAGGAAACCCTTCTTGATCCGTATATACAGCCTTAGCTAAAGTCCCCTGTTCATAGAGCTGGCGGATGATCTCTTGTCTAGCAATAAAAATCTCTGGTCCTTCCCCACCAGCTTCTGCTTGATAGGAAAAAGCAACAAAGTTTTGCTCTGGTACATATCTTAGTCTAATGATCACCTCAGGATGTGCCTTGATAATCGTCTGAACTTGCACTTGCAACGCGTCAGCTTCTGCTCCCTGCAAGGAGTGCCAGACATCCACTATTGCTGGAGCTGGCCCACCCGGTTGACCCGTTTGTGGTTGTTTAGCACACCCTATGACAACGAGCGATAGTATTATTATATAAATCCATATCCCTAAGGCTTTACGCCGATACTGCTGTGCAGTCATATATTGCAACTCCATGAAAGGCACTCAACATGCCTTTAAATTTGGTTTGGTTACTAAGCACCACCATCCACTAATTTAAGGATTATTCAAAGTAAACCCCCTCATAACGATAGGCCTTCACCTTCCCTTGTTGATAATGGAATAGATACCAACACGGCATCGTCGATTCAACATTCTTTAAGACATCCGAGCTGAAATAGGCCACTGCTGTGTTTCGGAACCACTGACGCCGGTCTATTTTTAGGAACTCCGGTACCACCTCTTGCCAGTAACTATCTCGGCGAATTTCTTCCTGTTTGGTCTTCCACTGATTTGCCTTTTCTCCAACGCTTATGTCTTCCGGACTGAGATAGTCGGGGACAAAATTTGGTCGCTCCCACAGGTAATAATCAAACCGCAGGGCATCTTTAACTTTTTCTTTCGACACAAAGTCACAGTCTTCAGCCTTCCGGGTACGATACCCTTCAATGAACTCCCATAGCTTATCGAATAACGCCTTTCCCTGCCACTGTCTCTGAAACCAGCCCCTTTGCTGCCAAAGTTTTGCAAATTCCAGATAAAAGTCAAACGGGGAGGGAAATAATTTTAGAACTTCCAGCAAGGCATGCGCAAACTTCCCTGAGTTATAGTATTTATCGAGTATCTCCTCGATGCGTTGTAGTTGAAGTATTTCAGTATGGGATAAAACCGGAGTTTCTAATATAGTATAGGGCGGATCTGGAGCGAATACGAGACCATACTGCTTGCTTTTCCGTCTAAGTCCCGATCCTTTAAGTACTTTTAAAAATCCGAGCTGCAGCATGTCCGGTTCGACTTGATAGACGTCATTAAACGATGTCCGAAAGTCCGACCAATTTTCCTCCGGTAATCCGGCAATCAAGTCGAGATGAAGCGGTATCCCCATACTCTTCATGACTGGCACGAATTTCTTCCACGCACTAAAGTCCTGACGTCGGGAAACAATCTCTAAGGTCGGTTCATGCGTCGATTGTACTCCGATTTCTAATTGGATCAAACCCGGCGGATAATCCCCAAGATACTTCATCCATTCTTCATCCAATAGGTCTCCGGCCATTTCACAATGAACTCGTACCCCCTGAGCATCGGTGAGACGTGCGCTTTCTTCTCGTACGATATCTAGAATCCTTAAGGCGTGATGTTTATGAGCATTAAAGGTTCGATCCACAAATTTTATTGTACGAGCACCGTTTTCTAATAACAAGCGAAACATCCGGCGAAACCGCTCGGGTTCTAAAAACCGTACTCCCTGAAAGGTTGAAGATAGACAATACTGACAATTAAACGGGCATCCCCTTGTCGTTTCAACATAGACAAGCCGGCCTGCGAAGTCTTCATTTTTAGTATAGGGAAGCGGCAAGCCGTTTAAATTAGGTGCAGTCCGGCAAGGAGGGTTAACAACGATAGTTTCGTTCACTTGCCAAGCTACGCCGGGAACGTTAGCAAGTTCACCGCCGTTTTGCCATGTCCGCAAAAGCTCTAAAAACGCCTCTTCCCCTTCACCGACAACAAGAGCATCTACCTCCGAATGTTCTGAAAGAAATTCCTTAGCCTCAAACGAAACTTCTGGGCCCCCAATCACAAAGCGAACATTCGGGCATACCGGGTGAAGCCGCCTGATCAATGCCACGACTTCTTTACTGTTCCAGATATAACATGAAAAGCCAATTACGTCGGCCTTGGCGTCATAGATTTCCCCGGCAATTCGATCAAGATGGTCATTAATGCTGTATTCCCGTAATAATACGTCCGGAAAATCATCAACAACCTGTTCTCGCAAATAGCGAAGGGCTAAATTAGTATGTACATATTTTGCATTAAGAGCAACCAAAAGAATACGCAAAATCGACAACCCCCTTCGCCATTAGTATAGCGGTTTAGACCCCTTATTGCAATTCTTGTGCCAGGTCATACTAGATAAAATCTTTGTATAGGGATAACTCACTTCATAGAGAATAAATCAGCTAACTAAGCAATTTAGATTGGATAAAGTACTAGCTAAGTTGGTTAAACAATAAAAAGAAGGTGTAATCACCTGTTAAAAACAGGCGGAGACACCTTCTTTTATAATTCACCAATTCTGAAGCTCAATAAAAAAATAATATACTAACACTAGTACAAAACATCCATAGTTATATCGCTTAGAGTAGCGCAGCCGGTCAAAATCATGGCTTGTTTGAGCTCATTGGTCATCGTATTTATTGCTAAAGCGATTCCCTCTGCACCTCCGCCATAAGCCGCAATAACAAGTGGTCTTCCAATTAAGACCGCATCCGCACCTAATGCCAACATTTTCAAAACATCGGTACCCGACCTGATTCCGCCGTCAACAATCACAGGAATTTTTCTTTCAATTGCTGCTGATATTTCTGACAAAACCTCAGCTGTCCCTGGGGTATGATCGAGTACTCGCCCTCCGTGGTTCGAAACAACGATGGCGGCAGCACCCACTTCAAGTGCCATTTCTGCCTCTTCGACCGTCATAATCCCCTTAATGATAAATGGTAAGGACGTGCTAGAAATGATCTCCTTCATCTCTTCTTTGGTTTTTGGCCCAACCGGCTGACCCTTCAAAGCCATCGTGACTAAGCCAGCTCCATCCGTGTCCATACCAATCGCCAGGACGTTTGCCTCCTCAGCATGCCGAAGATATTTAAGCACTTCCTTCTGCCCCCGAGGTTTAATGAACGGAATCCCTCGGCCCTGCGCCTTAATAATCTCATCCACACCGGAATTATACATGGCGGGATCCGCTCCATCCCCGGTGCATCCTATAGTTCCAGCGGCGAGGCAACCCTGCATGATAGCTCTCGCCCACTCCTCTTCACTTAAGGCACCACCCATATTATAAGTATTTCCGGTGATAGGAGCACCCAGAATCGGGGTTGAGAGTTCCTGACCAAACAGTCTGTATCTTGTGTCAGGATCTTTAGCCGCATGAAGTGTCTTCATATTTAGGCGAAACGCCGCCAATGCTTCCACATTGTTCTTAAACGATGCAGCAGTGCCCAATCCTCCCATGCCTGGAACTTCACCAGCGCAAGCCTTTCCGTTACATTCGGGACAAACCCGACAAAATCCCTTAAGTTTTTCCCGTGCGGATTGACGAACTGTTTTCATATCCATTGTAAAATCCTCCAATTATTAATTCTTCTAAACTACGACTTTAGCTTAAACTCTTTAACCCTTTTTGCGATTTTACTATAACGTTCTTCGTTAAACCAAATTCAAAACATACCGTTCGATGGCCTCAGCTACTCCGTCTTTTTCATTAGTGTTCGTTACAAAATCCGCCTGTTCTTTAATTTCGCGGCGAGCATTTCCCATAGCTACCCCAACCCCTGCGTATTTAATCATCTCTAAGTCATTAAAACTGTCCCCAATAGCCATAACGTCTCTTTGGGCAACTCCAAAGTTCTCCGCTAAAGCAGCTAAAGCGACACCCTTATTGACGGAACAATCCGTCATCTCCAAGAAACGGGGCTTTGATTTTGTAATGTGCACCTTTTCCCCATAGTTTTGTCTCAACAAAGGGGCTAATTGGTCGAGCTCAACTTCCTCCCCGATAAGGAGAATCTTCTCTACTCCTTCTTTTTCCTGGGAAAGAAGAAAGGACAGGTCTGCCTCCTCAATTTCAACACTCGCTAGCTGGGCATACTCCCGTGATTTTTCATTCAATTGTGACGTAATAACACGGTCTTTTAGATACACTTGGGCATAAAAGCCGCGTTTCGAAACATCCTGGATGATCTCAGCAGCCAACGTGCTGGGTATTACTTGTCGAAAAAGGATTTCCCCACTTAAGACTTGTTGAATCATTGCCCCATGATACGTAATCACTGGGACGTCCAATCCCAATTGTTCCGCATAAGGACGCGTAGAGATGGGCATCCGCCCAGTTGCAATCGTCACCTTAACACCCTGTTCCTGAGCTTTTCGAATCGCCTTTACGACACGAGGGGATATCGTCCAATCATCTCTTAGTAATGTGTCATCAAGATCCATAGCTACTAAACGGATCGCCAACCTTGTCACTCCTTGCCAGCTCTATTCGATAAATATGGGATTTTCCCTCTACTTCTAAAATACTTTGACCCAAATTGCGCGATAATCCTAGTGATTTATA
>JAUZPJ010000236.1 GCA_030706025.1 Bacillota bacterium
TAATTAAAGGTGTACCGATTAATGCCAAAATGCAATATGCAGGAACCTTCTTTGATTTGCTCTCGCCATACACTGTTGTCGGTGGCTTAACGACTTTGATGGTTTTCATGTTTCATGGTACTCTGTATCTCAGCCTCAAAACTGTGGGGCATATGAATGAGCGAGCAACGAAAGCTGCTCAAAATATTGGTTTAATTGCCATTCCCATTGTTTTACTGATGGCTGGATTGACCTATTTCCAAACTGATTTATTTGAGAATCTAGGGGCTGGAATTACGTTACTCGGATCTGGAGTAGTCCTTATACTAGCTAATGCCTTGATACGTTCTCGAAAAACTAGCTGGGCTTTTGTCATTAATGGTTTGGCGATACTCTTATTTACAGTATCCTTGTTTTGGGGGCTTTTCCCACGTGTAATGGTTTCGAGTCTTAATATGAAGTGGAGTCTGACAATCTATAACGCCTCGTCAAGTCCCTATACTTTGAGAATCATGACCATTGTTGCACTGACTATGGTGCCGATTGTTCTTCTATATCAGGGATGGACCTATTGGATTTTTCGCAAGCGTGTCACTGATAAAGACCTTCATTATTAAGTTGGTATATTGTGAAATTATGGGGCAAGAAGGTTCTTGCCCCATGCTTTTGTCAAAGAACCGTCTATTGCTTGGACTAGGAGATGGAATAATGCTCAGTAAACGTTTAATTATAGAGGGGCGGCCTGTTTTCGGGTATCTATTGCTCACGGTCTTGATGGGCTTCCTAATTGCAATTTTGGCCGTCTCTCAAGCTTGGTTTTTCTCCCAAATCGTCGCAGGGGTATTTTTGGAGGGAGCTAAACTTAGCTCAGTCTGGAATTCTCTCTTTCTAATTCTTGCCATAATTGTGCTGCGAACGATTTTTTTATGGATCAGTGAAATCTGTGCTCACAAAGCATCCGCCTGCATCAAGGCGGGTCTGCGAAAACGTTTAATGAGCCATATTATCTCCTTAGGACCTGTTTACGCTCGGGGGGAAAGAACGGGTGAGTTAATCACAACTGTGGTCGACGGAATTGAATCGCTAGAGGAGTACTTTTCCAAGTATCTTCCCCAACTGCTTCTGGCTGTGGGAATTCCCCTGATTATTTTAGGTTTTGTGTTTCCTCTCGATTGGAAATCCGGGCTTATACTTCTTTTAACAGGACCGCTTATTCCTATTTTTATTATTTTTATTGGTAAGCTTGCAGAGGAAAAATCTCTAGACCAGTGGCAAAGTCTGAGCTGGATGAGTGCGCATTTCTTAGACGTTTTACAGGGGATAACGACCCTTAAGGTGTTTGGTAGGGCTAAAGATCAAATAAGAGTGATTGAGAGGGTGAGCGAATCTTTCCGGAAAACGACACTTAGTGTTTTAAGAATTGCTTTTTTATCAGCTCTCTTGCTCGAATTCTTTGCGACGATGAGTACAGCCTTAGTGGCTGTCAGCATTGGATTAAGGCTAGTCTACGGAACAATTTCTTTCTCAGAAGGGTTGTTCCTATTGCTGCTTGCACCTGAATTTTATACTCCTCTGAGAACACTTGGGTTGAATTTTCATGCCGGCTTGGCAGGGGTTAATGCAGCTGGGCGAATCTTCAAAATCATGGATCTACCTTTGGCCAATGAAAATCATAACTCAAAGTATACCGAATTATCCTCTGATTTCCACATTTCCTTTGAACATGTCAGCTTAACATATCAACAAGGGGAAAGTCCGGCTTTAAATGGAATAAACCTATCTCTACATTCCGGAGAAAAAATTGCCCTAGTCGGGCCCAGTGGGTCGGGTAAAACATCCATTGCCCAGCTTATGCTCCGCTTTATTGATCCAACCAAAGGGAAAATCTTTATTAACGGGGAGTCACTTAAGACAATTTCATTAGAAAATTGGAGAGACCAGATTGCTTATGTTCCTCAGAACCCATATCTTTTTTCGGGGAGTATTGCTGAAAATATTCTTATGGGCCGTCCATACGCAACAATCGAAGAGCTTATCGGGGCAGCAAAAGAGGGAGAAGCTCATGAATTTATTATAAAACTGCCAGACGGTTATCAAACAATTCTCGGAGAAGGAGGAACTCGCCTGAGTAGCGGACAGGCTCAAAGGATCGCCATTGCTAGGGCTTTTTTGAAAGATGCTCCTATACTTATTTTAGATGAAGCGACGTCATCCCTAGATTCAGAAAGTGAGTACGCTGTACAGCAGGCCTTGCGGCGACTTTTAGAGAGAAAAACGGCTCTTATTATCGCCCATCGCCTTAGTACGATTCGTCAAGCGGATCGGATCTTCGTGATAAAGCACGGTAAGGTTGTGGAGCAGGGCAATCACGAGGAATTGATGAGCGAGCAGGGGGCCTATTACCAAATGGTTGCGGAATATCGGGGTGAAGCAATTTGAAGAACATAGTATGGTTGGTTCACTTAATGTTACCTTATTGGCGCAGAATAATTTTGGCCTTAATTTTAAGTGTGCTTACAATCTCAAGCCATATCGGTTTAATGGTGGCGTCTGCATATCTTCTTGCCCGAGCCGCACTTCATCCCCCAATCCTGGACCTAATGATAACGATCGTCGGGGTTCGGTTTTTTGGTCTTTCCCGTGCAGTTTTTCGTTACTTAGAACGTTATGTAGCGCACGACGTAACATTTCGGGTTTTAAGCCAAATTCGAGTGAAGTTGTATCAAGCGATTGAACCTCTAGCCCCAGCTCGTCTGAAAAACTTCCGTAGCGGGGATATGCTGAGTCGGATTGTAGCGGACGTAGAAACCCAGCAGAATCTTTTCTTGCGTGTCTTCGCACCACCTTTTGTTGCGTTATTAATCCTGTTCGGATATGGACTATTTTTGGCCTGTTATGATGTGCGTTTTTCCTTAATTCTTGCAGCTTGTTTTTTGGTAGCTGGGCTTGGAATACCATGGGGGATTAAAGCTCTAGGTCAAGGAATTGGACATCGTATTGTTAATCTAAAGGCCGAATTAGCGACACAGGTAGCGGATAGCTTGTTGGGAATTACGGAACTAGTAGCGTATGGCCAAGCGCAAGAGCACTTGGACAAAATTCGGCAAACGAATATAAATTTGATGGATCAGCAGCGCCGAATCGCTAGGCTTTCTGCACTTTCCGCCTCGCTGGTTGGGATGGTTTCGAATTTAGGTTTATGGCTCGTCTTGATTCTAGGAATTTATCTTGTTGAAAAGGGGAATTTAAACGGAGTAAACTTAGGAATGTTAGCCTTGGGGACCTTCAGTAGCTTTGAAGCACTGTTTCCTTTGGCCCTTGTTCCGCATCATCTTGAACAAAACCAAGCGGCCGCCGAACGCTTGCTCGAGTTAATTAAGGCCAAACCCGTCACTAAAGACAGCGGTCATCTGTCTCCCCAATCGGAAGGATTGGATATAGTTTTCCAAGACGTGAGCTTCAGGTATGAGCAACACGAACCCTGGGCTTTGAAGCATTTGTCATTTCGCATTCCCCAACAAGGCAAGGTGGCGATTATAGGCTCAAGCGGAGCAGGTAAGACAAGTATTATAAATCTTCTTCTTCGTTTTTGGGAATACGATGCTGGGCGGGTTGAGTTAGGGGGGCATTCGTTACGGGAGTATTCCCAGGAGGATATCAGAGGCTCAATTGGAGTGGTGACTCAACGAACGCATTTATTTAACGCTACAATAAAAGAAAACCTACAGATCGCTAAGCCAGAGGCCACGGAGGAAGAAATTATACGAGCAGCGCAGCAGGCAAGGCTCCATGACTTTATTCTGTCTTTACCTCAAGGGTATGATAGTCTCGTCGGAGAAGGTGGCTTTGCCCTCTCCGGTGGGCAGAGACAGCGTCTGGCAATCGCCCGAGTCTTGTTAAAAAACGCTCCTATTCTTGTTCTTGACGAAGCAATGGCAGGGCTTGATTCCTTGACGGAGCGGGAAGTCATGAATGAAGTATATCAACTCATGGAAGGGCATTTGACCTTGGTGATAACTCATCGGCTGATCGGATTAGAGAAGATGGATGAGATTCTAGTTTTGGACCGGGGTCGGATTGTGGAACGAGGAACACACGAGGGGCTTCTCGAACAGAGAGGACTTTATCAAAGAATGAGGGAATATTTATCGTGAAGTTATTCCGCAGCAATAAATTAGTAGCACAAGGTGCCTATTGATATAGACTAATCTGTATCAATAGGCACCTTTTATTGAAGACCAAGACGTTTTAACTTTTTCCATAATCCAGTGCGCGTAATCCCCAAATAATTCGCTACGGCAGTCTTATTTCCCTCAAATTCGTTTAACAAACGTTCAAGTTTCTGATACTCAGTCTCTACATTAAAGACATCTTGAACATGAAATTCGGGAGGAAGATCTTGGAGGTTGATTACTTTACCTTCTACAAAAACAAACAGCCGGTTGATGACGTTTTGAAGCTGACGAACATTTCCAGGCCAAGAATATTTTTCAAACTGCACCTTCGCTTCGATTGAAAGCCGCTTGACGGGCATGCCGTGTGCTCTGGATAAAAATTGAAGCATACTTTCAGCTAAATCCAATATATCTTTACCGCGTTGGCGTAAGGGCGGAAGCTGTATCTCGATAGCATTTAAACGATACAGTAAGTCCTCTCTGAATTCACCTTGTTGAACCATTAACCTTAGATCACGATGTGTTGCAGAGATAATACGTACATTAACCGGAATAGTCTTACTCGAGCCTAGTGGCTCTACTTCACGATCTTGAACTACTCGTAAGAGCTTAGCTTGTAGCTCTAGCGGGAGCTCTCCAATCTCGTCTAGGAAAATTGTTCCCCCATCTGCTAACAGAAACTTACCCTTTTTACCGCCCTTTAACCCGCCTGTAAAAGCGCCCTCCTGATACCCAAAGAGCTCAGA
>JAUZPJ010000237.1 GCA_030706025.1 Bacillota bacterium
ATTTCCTTGTACAGGGCAATCGGAGTAGTTCTAATTATCATGGGTGTCGTGTTTGTGGCTCGTTCTTAGATTATTTCAGCTGTGATATACTGTTTGAGGGAAAGATACTCGAGTTTTCGACAAAAAAGGAGATCGGTTTGTTCATGGAAAGCGGGAAAACACCTATTAATCATGAGGTCCGAGAACGTTTGCAAAAGGTACTTGCTCAGGCCGGTGTTGCCTCAAGGCGACATGCGGAACAGCTCATTTTGGAGGGCAGAGTTACCGTTAATGGGGATAGAGTCTCTGCTTTAGGGACGAAGGTCGGTGAACAAGACAATATTGAAGTCGATGGGAAACCCGTCGTAAGGTTTACGGCGTTCCATTATTACCTGCTCAATAAACCCGTTAGTGTGATTACTAGTGCGAGGGATCCCCAAGGGCGTCCCACTGTGGTTGATTTATTAAAAAATGTCCCGACACGGGTCTATCCGGTCGGTAGGTTAGATTACGATACTTCGGGCGTCTTAGTGCTGACGAATGACGGAGAATTAGCTCATCGTTTGATGCATCCGTCATACGGTGTAGAGAAGACATACAGGGTCTGGGTGTCAGGACCAGTGGGGATTAAGGCTCTTGAAACGTTGAGGCAGGGTGTCCTTCTTGAGGATGGAAAAACCGCCCCCGCCAAAGTTGAGCGTGTGAGCGGTATTTCGGTACGAACTAACCCGAATTCAGATGCTAAGCGTAACCGCTTGGAAGTTTTAGAGGTTACGATTCATGAAGGCCGAAATCGCCAAATTCGTCGGATGTTTGATGCTATTGGATATCCGGTGGCTAAACTGGAACGGATTCGTTTTGGAGGGTTAACCTTGGAAAGGACCCCCCGCCCGGGTACATATCGGGAACTAAGCCAACAAGAAATAAAGGAGTTACGGGCTAAAGTAAGTTTATAGGTTAAACTACATTAACCAATGGGGTAAATGGGATGTCCTACTTCTTTACTCCATTTCTCGATGTCTTTTCCTCCAAAGGCATGTAAGGCGTTAGCGACAGATTTTATTTTATCATGGTTCGTTTGAATTAATACCAACCAATGTCCTGTCCGAACTTCATGTTCATAATGCCTTGCCCTAATCTCTGTAAGGCCATAGGTGAGAAGGACTTCCGCCAGCCCACGACTCTCTGGTTGGTGCATGAGTTGGGAGGCCAATGGGCCTGCGGCGACCACTTCACCTACGTTAGGTACAATAAAGGGCGGAGCTTGAACCAACCAGGCATTAAATTTGTCCAAGTTTATTTCACTAGGGTGATACGCTAATTCATTCGCAATTTCTTCCTTAAATTCGCCCTGATGAATATATTCACTGCGGACAATGACAGATATTTTACTATTCGCCAGGGATTCCCCTTGTATCTCTTCAATGGCTTCTTTTGTTTGTTGTGGCCCTTTAAAAATTGCGATGGCTGTATTTAACATAGATAGTTCATCCTCCTTTTAGACACATCTTGCGTTTTTTAGTATGTCCACAATTCGCAACCATACTAAAATTTGCAGGAGAAAATTATACTTAGGGAGAATATCTTAAACGTAAAATTAGACGATAGAATGTATAAGATAGAGAAATGGAGAGAGAAATAATGAAAATTAAAATTGGAGATGAACTCCTTATTGAACATGTTCGCGTGCGCATACGCTTAGATTATCGGGGTGAAGCAAAGAACGGACGCTTTTTCTTCGGCGGCAAAAGTAAAGAACAAATGGCTGAAGCAATACGAGAACAACAGGTCGCGTTATTACGCAATCTCCCCCTCCAGGGGATTCAGATCGAAGATGTTGATCTGAGTCAGGATATTTACGTTGTCAGTGAAGGAGATGGAAGGCGCGCTCATGAGGCTGCTTTCGCACCCATTATTTTAGACCTGCGCGTTGAAAACCTGGACGATTTGCTGCCGCTTTTAATAAAACCGGAATTTCGTAAAATTGAATTTCTGAGCCCTGAAACGATATCGCTCCACCGCTTGGATATGGAACGATTGTTCTTTCGTATCAGTCAATCATTCCTCCAAGAGATAAAATCCGTCGAACAGAAGTATTTGAGGTAAAATTTTTTTCATGATTAATCGTTATACATATTGAAATGTTACGAAAATTAGCTTAATATTGTCTATAGTGGTCTGACCATTCACCAATCAGCCTACCGGACATATTGACCAAAGGGGTCCGAGAAAGGAAGGGAGGAAACGTTAGAGCGAGAAGTAACATATTTTGTATAACTTAAGGTCGAAATGGAAACGCTCTACACAAGCTTTAATGAAAGGTGGAATTAATGATGCCATGGACACAAAACTATGCAGCTCTTGGTAATAGCCTTGGGCTAACGGCTTTTGTCGTATCCCTTCCGATTTTTTACTTGTTCTGGGCTTTAGCGATTAAACGAATGAAGGGGCATATCGCTGGAAGTACCACGCTCTTATTAACGATTATTGATGTCGTACTCGTTTACAAGATGCCCATAGGGACTGCACTTTCCGCAACAGTCCTCGGAATCCTTAACGGTTTGTTCCCAATTGCTTGGATTATTGTAACCGCTGTTTTTCTATATAACTTAACCGTCGAGGCCGGACAGTTCGAAGTCATAAAAAGTTCGATCGCCTCTTTGTCCAGTGACCGTCGACTCCAAGCTCTCCTCATTGCCTTTTCTTTCGGAGCATTTCTGGAAGGTGCCGCTGGATTTGGTACACCCGTTGCAATTTCCGGTGCGATCTTAATCGGTCTTGGTTTTGAACCCCTCTATGCAGCAGGAATTTGCTTGGTAGCGAACACTGCCCCTGTTGCTTTTGGCGGTATTGGTGTTCCGATTGTTACAGCAGGTTCGGTGACAGGGATTAGCTCAAACCTAATCGCAGCAGCTGTTGGACGACAGCTTCCGTTTCTTTCCGTTTTCGTGCCCTTATACTTAATGATTCTTATGGTTGGCTGGAAAAAGTCTATGGAAGTCCTACCTGCCATTGCAGTTTCAGGAATCACCTTCGCAGTTGCCCAGTGGTGGTCTTCTAACTATCTCGGACCGTTACTCCCTGATATTATTTCATCGTTATTCTCCCTCGTTTGCACAGTCATCTTGTTAAAAGTTTGGAAACCCAAAAATATCTGGCGCTTCCCGAATGAAAAAGGGGAAAAGGTTGCAGAGTTTAAAAAGTATGCAGCGGGCCAAGTCTTAAAAGCCTGGTCTCCCTTCGCAATCTTAACCATCATGGTCGGTATTTGGGGTACTCAAAGCTTTAAAGATCTCGTTGCGAAAAACCTTAAATGGTTTGTAAACATACCTCATTGGCCTGGCTTGGACGGCTTAGTTCTAAAAGCAGCGCCGATTGTTAAGAAACCTGCCGTTTACGCAGCAAGTTATAAGTGGGATTTCTTTGCAGCTGCAGGAACCTCCATTCTGATCACCTGTCTGATCACCATGCTGATTCTTAAAATCAGCCCTGCAAGAGCAGGCAAAGTGGCTGGAGATACTCTGAAATCCCTGATCTATCCAATCATCACGATTGGTTCTGTACTCGGCTTCGCTTATATTGCCAACTATTCCGGACTTTCTTATACCCTAGGCCTTTTGTTCTCCCAAACAGGTCATGCATTCCCATTCTTCGCCCCAATTTTAGGTTGGATCGGTGTCTTCTTAACAGGTTCTGACACCTCTGCTAATGCCTTATTTGCTCAGTTGCAACAAGTTACAGCGCAACAAATTGGTGTCAATCCTGTTCTAACCGTTGCCGCTAATAGCTCCGGTGGAGTCGTCGGAAAAATGATTTCCCCACAATCGATTGCCGTTGCGGCAGCAGCGACTGGCTTAGTCGGTCGAGAGTCTGACCTATTCCGTTTCACCTTAAAACATTCGATTTTCCTTCTGCTCATTATCTGTGCGATGACTTATCTCCAGGCGTATGTTCTCCAAGGGATGATTCCGACGATTGCAGGCATCATGCCGACAATTGCGTCACTGATACACTAAACAATCATTTGTCATGAGCGATCATAAAGTGGGAAGCGGTTATAGATTACCCTTCCCGCTTTCTATTTTTTTACAAGATTAAATTTGATATTGAAATTTCAGTCTAATTGAATTAATATATGGTTAGATGGTCTGACCATCTGATTGATTACGATGTTTTTTTAGGGGGTATAAAGGATGTTAGCTCGTGAAGTGTTGCAAGAACTTATAGAAGTGCTCGGTCGTGAAAATGTCCTCACAGAGCAAGAAGACTTATTGACCTATGCTTATGACGCAACCGCTGCGATGAAACACCATAAGCCGGATGTTGTAGTAACGCCCCTTTCGACTGAACAGGTGGCCGAGATCGTTAAAATTTCCATACGACATAACGTCCCGATTTACCCACGTGGTTCGGGAACGAACCTCAGTGGGGGAACGATTCCCATTGAAGGCGGAATCGTTCTTTCAATGTTAAATCTCAATAAAATCCTAGAATTAGACCAAGACAATCTAACCGCAACCGTTCAGCCCGGTGTAATTATACAGGCGCTTAATGACGAGGCTGGTAAACATGGTTTAATTTATCCGCCTGATCCCGGTACTGTAACGACAGCGACGATGGGGGGCTCGGTTTCTGAGTGTTCAGGCGGGCTGCGTGGTTTGAAATACGGTGTAACGAAACATTATATTATGGGATTAAAAGTGGTTCTGGCCAATGGGGAGATCCTTCGGTGGGGCGGAAAAACCGTTAAAAATGTTACTGGCTATGATTTTGTTGCTCTTTTCACAGGCGCAGAGGGAACCTTAGGGATCATTACAGAAATCATTGTCAAACTAATACCAGCTCCTGAGGCACGGAAAAGTATCCTGGCAGTTTTCGATGACCTAGACAAGGC
>JAUZPJ010000238.1 GCA_030706025.1 Bacillota bacterium
ACATGATGTTCAAAACCGGATATGCCTTACCACTGGTCGCGATTGAGGGGAAGGTATGCTTTAACGGCGGTATTAGCAATTCCAGGATTTATGAAGAAATCAGAAATAAGATAGTTTGATCTAACTTTTTTGAATAGCTCTAAAGCTACCCGTTGTTCCGGACCGTCAAATCGATCATGGTATTGATTACGTATTTAAGTCATGTACGAACTTAGAAGAAAGGGTGTTGTAACATGAAGACATGTCAGTGCTGCGGTTTAGGTATCGAAGAGAACAACGATGTTATACGCTGCTTTAAGTATAAAACTTTGAGTAATTCCCTAGAGGAGAAACCTAGCTGCCTATATTTTATTGAGAAAATTATAGAGGACGGCGAACCTTTGCCCCCTGTACAACACCTTGTTTTAGTAGAGCAAGAATTAGGGAAGCGAAAAATGAAAGTAAGTATCAATAATGGATTGAGAATGTAAGAGTTCTGATTGGATCTTGCGACTTTTATACTCTTGCATAATCTTCCTGAAGGTTTCGCTATCTTGATTTACTTTAAGCCTTGGAGAACTAGGCGCAAGCGTCTTCCTCGTCATCGCTGGATGTACGACATAATAGCACGTGAAAAATCTTATACTAAGATGTTAAGATTAAGTCCAACTTACTTTGGAAGTAAGTTGTCGTTATAAATATTTAATGAGGTGTGACTTTCGTGAAAAAAATGCAAATCTTTGAACCCGCAATGTGTTGTCCCACAGGTCTTTGTGGCGTTGGAGTAGACCCAGAACTATTGCGAATTTCAACCGTTCTTAATGCCCTTAAAAAACATGGAATTGAAGTTGACCGTTTCAATCTCACCAGTGCTCCAATGGAATTTGTAAACAACAAGGCAATCAATGATTTACTCAACACCAAAGGGATTGATGATCTCCCGGCTATCGTATTAGATGGCGAGATTTTGCTAACTGGGAGATATCCTACCAATGAAGAGTTTACAAAGATCCTCGACATTCCTATGAGTTTTTTAAATGAACCTCCTAATCCATTTAATATGATTCAACCCGATGGAGGATGCTGTTAGATGGAAACCTTTAATCCACAGAAAATTAAGCTTACGAAATATCTTTTTTATACCGGTAAAGGCGGCGTCGGTAAAACCTCAACCGCATGTGCAACTGCGGTAAACCTTGCCGACAGTGGCAAAAGAGTAGTTCTTATCAGCACAGATCCCGCCTCCAATTTACAGGACGTTTTTAACACGGAACTTACGAATAAAGGCGTTACCATTGGAGACGTACCCAATTTAGTTGTAGCCAACCTTGATCCAGTTCAGGCGGCTGCGGAGTATCGGGAGAGTGTAATTGCTCCTTACCGCGGCAAGCTCCCTGATGTGGTGATTAAAAACATGGAGGAACAACTTTCAGGGTCCTGCACTGTTGAGATTGCTGCATTTAACGAGTTTTCTAGTTTTATAACCAATGAAAAAATGCAAGAAGACTACGATTATATTATTTTCGATACTGCGCCTACAGGTCATACGTTAAGAATGCTGCAGCTTCCCTCGGCGTGGAGCAATTTTATCAGTGAAAATACCCATGGTGCATCTTGTTTAGGGCAGCTATCCGGATTAGAGAGCAAAAAGGAAATTTATAAAAGGGCCGTGGAAACCTTATCTAATTTTAGTTTAACTACCCTCATCCTTGTTTCACGTCCCGAAGAAACACCGCTTAAAGAAGCGGCAAGAGCATCAAAGGAGCTTGCGGACATTGGAGTAAAGAATCAGACGTTGATAATTAATGGGGTCCTAACTTCATTTGATGATTCTATTTCCGAAAGTCTTTACTGTAAACAGCAGAAAGCACTTTCAAAGATTCCGCAGGAATTACAGGGTGTAGTCACTTACTCGGTGCCCCTTAGGGCTTATAATATCACGGGAATGAATAATGTTCGTGCTTTGTTGACCCAGGATAATTATGATATTTGCAATGAAGAGATTCTAGCGAGCACCATTCCAAAACTAAAAACTGTAATCGATAACCTTTATAACACGAATAAAAAGGTCATTTTCACGATGGGAAAAGGCGGCGTAGGAAAAACTACGATTGCAGCTGCAATTGCTTTAGGTTTATCTGCAAGAGGCCAAAAAGTTCATCTTACGACCACTGATCCAGCAGCACATCTTAAATATGTGATTGATGAATCGCGCGGTATTACTCTGAGCCATATTGACGAGCACGCAGAACTGAAAAAATACCAAGACGATATACTCTCCAAGGCAAGAGAAACAATGTCAGCAGAAGATGTTGCCTATATAGAGGAAGATTTACGTTCCCCTTGCACTCAGGAGATTGCAGTATTTAGAGCATTTGCGGAAATTGTAGAGAAAGCTGAAGACCAAGTGGTAGTTATAGATACTGCGCCAACAGGTCACACACTTTTGTTACTAGATTCTACTCAAAGCTATCATAAGGAGATTAAGCGCTCCCAAGGGGATATTCCCGAGTCCGTAAAAAATCTTTTGCCACGGCTCCGTAACTTCGAAGAAACTGAAGCGATTATTGTCACACTTGCTGAAGCCACACCAGTCTATGAGGCCATGCGTCTTGAAGAAGATTTAAAACGTGCGGGTATTGCAACTAAGTGGTGGATAATCAACTCATCACTCTATGGTACTGGTACGACGAATAAACTTTTAGCGGCCAAAGCAAGTCATGAAATCGAGTGGATCAATAAGGTAGATAAACATTCCAATGGAAACGTTGCGGTAATCGCGTGGAGTTCTGATGAAATAAAAGGGGATAAGTTACTAAATCTCTAACTCAGTAACTAACGGTTTTATGTAAAGGTAAGCCGAACTTAGCGGTAAAAGTTCCATTATTATAATAAGGTTTTCCATTCAACTTGAAGAGATTGCTGAGTTTAACATCATTTGCAAGGGTAATAGTCAAAATAGATAAGGTTCAAGGATCCGCTTAATCGCTAATAAAGAAGGATGATATATGGAAGTTAGTAAAGAAGAGTTTGAAACCATATACCGGGATCATTATCATAAGATCCAATCCTTTATCTATAATCTCACTGGAAATTGGGCAATGACCGAAGATCTAACTCAAGAGACCTTCGTGAAGGCTTTAAAGGAAATAGATTCAGTTCGGGATAACTCTCGACTTTGTGTATGGCTGAATAGAGTGGCTTACAACCTTTTCATAGACCTTAAACGGAAAAAGGGGTCATATACTGTGCCCATAGATTCAAGTGACATGGGAAAGTTAGTTACGATTGATCTGAATCCACATAAGCCAATTGAACAGAAAATAATGTCAGAGTGCGTACATCAGAAACTTTTGTTACTATCCGAAACGTATCGTGTTCCACTGTATTTGGATATGCAAGGATACAGCAATCAAGAGATTGCTATTACCTTAAATTGTACATTAGCTAATGTTAAAATCCGTCTGCATAGAGCTCGTAAGAAAATAAAAGAAATACTCGATAAAGAGTGTAGCTTTTATTTTGATGAACGTAATGTGTTATGCTGTGTACCCATTGAAGAAAGTACTTAAAAGAATTTTAACGACAACGACGAACTATAACTTCATGATGATTAACCCGACAATTACAATAAAACCACCAGCAATTTCAGTCATGGTTACTCGCTGTTGTAACAAAACAGTTGAAAACGTGAATGATAGCAAAGCATTCAAAGATACGGAAAAGAGAGTCAACATAAAAAATGGAATATTGTTTGATCCCGCAATAGCAACACTTTTCCCGTACCAAACATTCAAAAAGTAAGATAAAGGTAATACAAGGATTTGAAGCCAATACTGTTGGGATTGTGTCAAGTATTTTGTGCTAACCGCCCATAGACTGGTCCAGAACAGGCCGTTTGCAAGTACACCATACCACCACCGCATATAACCGTCACCCCTAAGTCGTTATTATACAATTATAAGCAAATTTCCAGATGTAACAACACTATAAATACATAATACGTTGTATCCTTTTCGTTAACAATTACGTCTTAATACTAAACGGAAAGGGGGAAGACTATGGGATGTCAAAAATGTATTGAATGTGGTTTATATATTGAAGAACAAACTGGTGAGAAACTGTGCTATGCCCTTAAACGAAAATTAGAAACAGCAGACCTAAATAGGTTTTGGGATTGTTTTACTATCTTCCCGTGATCTATGATGACGGGGAAACGTTAACACCATTACAGCACTATATGTTTAAACTCGATGGAGGGGTAACTAATGGAGCTTGATAAAAAGACTTATGAGTTAATTGCAATCGGTGCCGCTATATCCGGTGATTGCCAACCATGACTGGAGTACCACTTTAGTGCTGCCCGTGCGGCAGGTGCAACTATGGTTGAAATAAACGCATCAATAGAAATTGGCAAAATGGTAAGAGAAAAGCCGAAAGAGCATATGGAAGTATTAATTAAAAAGTTAAACGAAAGTAATTTTGAATCCGCTTGTGGTAGTTGAGGGCCCTAACATTACACTACAGTTTGTAGTGAATTAACGTTTATTCAAGGAGTTATTTCCTTTGTCCCTGGTAGCCATCCTCGGCGGAACAGGCTTACAGGCTGTCATTTTTTGTCGATCCGCGTAGGTTCCGGGTTCCTCGGCGGAACGACAAGTTCCGCCGAAGTGCGATTAGTAGAAATATTTATCGGTTCGGTCACAATATAAAAAGCCTAGGCATTCAACCTAGGCAAAAACCATTAAGCTGCTACAGGGACTACGATCAATCGCAATAATGCAACCAAAAACCCTAAGAAACCTAATAGCCCAACTACCCACCATATAACCA
>JAUZPJ010000239.1 GCA_030706025.1 Bacillota bacterium
GATTTTATCGAAGAAGAAAACAGTGGAGGGAAAAAAGATGGCAAGTTATTCGGAATTAGCACAAAGTGTTGTAAGTGGTAATGAAAGCCAGGTAAAAGAACAAGTTAATGCCCTCGTGGCAGCGGGCAATGATCCGATGGAAATTATTAACGAAGGATTAATTGCGGGGATGAATATTGTTGGTCCTCGCTTTAAAGCAGGAGATATGTTTGTTCCGGAAGTTCTTATGTCAGCACGGAGTATGGCTTCAGGGGTTGAGATTGTTAAACCGTTAATTGCTGATGGAGAAATGAAAAGCCAGGGTAAAGTAATTATCGGTACTGTTAAAGGTGATTTACATGATATTGGCAAGAATCTTGTAGGTATGATGGTTGAAAGCAGCGGATTGGAAGTTATTAATCTAGGAGTCGATATTTCAGCAGAGGCCTTTGTAGCGGCTATTAAAGAACATAACCCTGATGTCGTTGCACTCTCCGCTTTATTGACAACGACCATGGTAAATATGAAGGATACGATTGATGTATTAACAGAAAGCGGATTAAGAGACAAAGTTAAGGTTATCGTTGGCGGAGCCCCTGTTTCTAAGGAGTTTGCGGATTCTATAGGTGCCGATGGCTTTGCCCCTGATGCTGCTTCTGCTGCCGAGCTTTGTAAAGAATTAATTGCGAAATAGGAGATAAACGGATGCTTATTGTTGGAGAATTGATTAATTCCAGCCGAAAGGCTATTAAACCTGCTGTTGAAAGTCGTGATGCTGCTTATATTCAGAGCATTGCTCAGCAAGAAGTAGACGCAGGAGCAAACTACGTTGATGTTAATTGCGGAACCATGGTTTATAACGAAGAGGAAACAATGGCCTGGTTAGTTGAAACGATTCAGCAAAAAGTGACTGCTCCCTTATGTATCGATAGTCCGAATCCAAAGGCACTAGAAGTTGGGCTTTCCTTGGCCAAAAATGGACAGTCAATGATCAATTCGATTACAGGTGAAAAGGAACGTTACGAGGCTATTCTTCCTTTGGTACTTAAATATAAACCCAAAGTCGTAGCACTTTGTATGGATGATACCGGTATGCCAGAGACTAGTGAGCAACGGTTAAAGATCGCCTTTAAATTAATTGGTGATTTAGTAGCAGCCGGAGTACCTGAAGACGATATTTATATTGATCCCTTAGTAAAGCCCGTAAGTACCGGGGATAGTGCGGGAATGGAAGTTCTCGAAACGATTTATGGAGTTAAACAAAAATATCCAAAGGTCCATGGGATTTGTGGTTTGAGTAATGTTTCTTTTGGATTGCCGAATCGCAAGGTTCTTAATCAGGCTTTCATGATCCAAACCATGACGATGGGAATGGATGGATATATCCTTGATCCACTCGATAAGACTATGATGGGTTTTGTACATGCGTCAAAGGTATTGCTTGGCAAAGACGCCTTCTGCATGGAGTATTTAACCGCTCACCGTAACGGTCTATACGAAGCAAAATAGAAGTTGATGGGGGTAAAGAAATGGCTCGCAATTTAAGCGCTCGAATTCTAAGTACTGAAGAAGTTGAATTTCTAAAAGAGAAAATCCAAGTCTTGCTTGAAACCAAAGGTATTCATATTGAGCACCCTGAAGTCATGGAAATCTTGAAAAAAGCGGGAGCTATTGTAGAAGAAGAAACAGGTTCTGTAAAATTCCCGAAGGCTCTCTATGAAGAAGCCTTAAAAAATGCACCACGTGAGTTTACCCTTGCCGCTATCGATCCGAAAAATGATATGAAATTTCCTCATCCAGAAGGATTGTTTTATGTCAGAACCAACACCGGTGGTATGTATTATCTAACCGAAGATGGCCAATATCGTAACATCGTTCTTGATGATGTTGCTGAATTTACCCGACTCGCTAACGCGTTGCCCAATATCAACTATTGGTCCTTGCCATCAACTGATCCTGTTGATTTCCCGGCTGAGACGATTGACATTCATACCCTGAATACAGTCCTGCGGAATACCACAAAACATGGCTGGGTACAACCATATGAAGCCGAAAACATCAAGTATTTGATTGAATTGGCAGCTGCAGTCGTTGGGGGAAAAGAAGAACTTCGCAAACGTCCAATCATCAGCGCGATCTGCTGTTCAGTGCCCCGTTTGACGTTTAAACATATGGACATGAACATTATTTATGAATGTTGTAAGGCTGGAGTTCCTCTTCAACCCTGTGCACTACCTGCTGCAGGGGCCAATGTGCCGATTACTCCCTCAGGCTTAGCTTTAATGGCATCGGCAGATGTTATAGCCATGATTGTAATGGCTCAGATTATAGCTCCTGGAACACCTTGTGTTGCAACACCTTTACTCTTCGAAATGGATATGCAGACAACCAATACCACTCAATCCACCATGTCTACGACAATGGGTCGGATGATAGCTATGCAGCTCTTCAAAGAAGGCTATAACCTTCCTGTTCATACCTATGCTACCGGAACGGACAGTTCTACATTAGATGCCCAAGCAGGATTTGAGGCAGCTTCCTTAAGTCATATGGTATCTTTGGCGGGCGCCTCGGTTCTTGGTGGAGCCGGACAAGTTGAGACAGCGAAAACGATTAGCCCACTTCAGTTAATTATTGATAACGATAACTTTGGTATGGTTAAACAACTTAAAGCTGGTTATGAAGTGAATGAAGAAACCATTGATTGGGATGACATTCAAGCGATGACCTACCAAGATAGCTTTGTCGATAAGATGCATACCTTTAATCATTTCAGGGATGGCTATCGGGCCAAAACTTTTACACGTGATTCCAGAACGACCTGGACTGAAAAAGGCTGCAAGGATCTTGCTGCACGGGCAAAAGATCAATACCAGATCATTAAAGAAAACTATGAGCCCGTTTCACTGTCTAAAGAAGTAATAGATGCCTTAGATGCAATTGTCGCACGCGCTGACAGTGAACTCGGTCGTAAATAATATTCATCATAACAAGGCTCTTAATGTGTTCATTCCCTAAAAATAAATAGGACCATTGAACACATTAAGAGTCACTACTTTAATAGGGTGGGTTATTATGCCAGAATGCAGTGTATATTACCAACCAGAATCTATCTCTGAGGCCGTGAATTTTTTGGCAAGCAGTGAGAGAACGTTAAAACCCTTAGCTGGTGGAACGGATATTGTCCCGGCTATGCGAAAGGGTGAAATGAACATCGATGGGTTAGTTGACTTATCAAAGATTCCGGACATCCGCAGTATTAAAATAGAAGATAATGAAATCAAATTAGGAAGTTTATGCACGTTTGCACAGATCGAAAGATCACCCTTGATTCAAACGAAAGCATCTCTTTTAGCTCAGGCTGCAGGTGCAGTAGGTTCACCGCAAATCCGCAGTTTAGGGACCATTGGTGGAAATATTGCCAATGCTTCACCTGCTGCTGATACAGTTACCGCATTTATAGCCTTAGATGCAAAAGCAAGGTTGGAGTCAACGAATGGAACGCGAAGTGTTCTTGTCAGTGAGTTATTATGCGGCGTTGGAAAAACCAATATTTCCTCCAACGAAATCATCGCTGAAATAAGTTTTAAAATACCTTCAGAAAATAATCAATCGGGTTTTATAAAGTTAGGGCGTCGGAAAGCTTTAGCGATTGCCAGAATGAATCTAGCGATGATTATAACTCTACATGACGGGCTGATTGATTTTGCCCGTGTAAGTTTAGGTGCAGTCGGTCCTAATCCGAGTCGAAATACAAATCTTGAAGAATTTTTAATAGGGAAAAAACCCTCAGATTCACTTATTGATAGTTTTGCGCAATTTGCGGGTGAAGAAGTTTCGCGTATGCTCGGTTCACGAGCATCAGCCGCTTATAAATGTGAGGCGGTTAAGGGTATTGTTCGAGATTTATCCAGTCGATTGTTCCTAGGTAGTGAGCAGGTGGTGATTTAGGATGGCACAATATCATCTCGAAATGAAGGTTAATGGTAATTCAGTCGCTCTCGATATCGATCCAGGGCTTCGTTTATTAGATGTTTTACGTGATTGCTTACATTTAACGGGGACTAAAGAAGGCTGTAGTGAAGGTGAATGTGGTGCTTGTTCTGTTATTCTAGATGGTGAATTAGTGGACTCCTGTTTAGTTTTTGCTCCTCAGGCCTCGGGTCGAGAAGTTATAACCATAGAAGGGGTAGCTCGGAATGGGGAACTAGATTATCTACAACAAGCTTTTTTAGATGCGGGTGCTGTCCAATGTGGATATTGCACTCCGGGAATGATTCTTGCTGCGAAAGTTTTGCTTGACCGTAATCCCCATCCTACGCGTCAGGAAATTTCAAAAGCTATATCGGGTAACATTTGCCGCTGTACAGGTTATGCCAAGATGGTACAAGGTGTCGAATTAGCCGCAGCGAGTAAAGAGGCGAAGGAAGGTGCTGTCCGTGCCTGAATTCAGTGTTATCGGTAAATCGGTGCAACGAATTGATGGTCAAGAAAAAGTGACTGGAGCAACTCAGTTTGCGGCAGATCTCGATCTTTCGGGAGCACTTTGTCTTAAAGTACTACGGAGTAACGTTGCACACGCCCATGTTAAGAGTATCAACGTGGATGAGGCAATGAAGGTAC
Organism: Bacillota bacterium; assembly: GCA_030706025.1. Taxonomy (GTDB): domain Bacteria; phylum Bacillota; class Desulfitobacteriia; order Desulfitobacteriales; family Desulfitobacteriaceae; genus Desulfosporosinus. The sequence goes on from JAUZPJ010000239.1 coordinate 4,603, forward strand.
CTGGAGTTGTCGGAATTTTCACCCATAAGGATATTGGCGGGATTAACGGTTACGGCATTATTGTTAAAGATCAGCCCGCGTTAACAAATAAGGTTCGTTTTAAAGGGGATGCTTTGGCATTAGTTGCAGCGGAAAGTGAAACAAGTGCTAAAGAAGCCCTTGGACTGATTAAAGTGGACTTAGAAGAA
>JAUZPJ010000024.1 GCA_030706025.1 Bacillota bacterium
CCCCTTTCATTTTTTGAAGAGGTTGTGGAATTTGCCAAGGAGTATGATCTTCTTATTTGTCACGATGCTGCCTATTCAGAATTAGCCTTTGAGGGTTATAGACCTGTGAGTTTCTTACAGGCACGGGGGGCAAAAGAGGTTGGTATAGAATTTCATTCAGTATCGAAGACTTATAACTTAGCAGGGGCACGGTTAGGTTTTGTCGTAGGAAATGCGGAAGCGATAGGCAATTTCTCTCAACTTAAATCGAATATTGATTATGGAGTTTTTGGTCCCGTGATGGAAGCAGGGGCTTATGCACTGAGCGCTGAGCTGGAATCGATTGAAGAAAATCGGAACGCTTATCAGCGACGGCGGGACCTTTTGATTGAGGGTTGTGCTTTAGCTGGATGGAAAATGCCGATCCCACAAGGTTCGATGTTTGTCTGGGCGCCAGTTCCTACAAAACAGGGCTCGGTTGCCTTTGCAACGGAATTGGCTCGCAAAGCGGGCGTGATCGTGGTTCCAGGGGTGGCGTTTGGAGACCATGGTGAAGGATATGTGCGTGTGGCTTTGGTGCAAGATGAAAACGTAATTCAAGAAGCGGTACGTAGAATACAGCAGTTTTTAATGAACAAGCCCTAATCGGGTGGAGGAAATATTTATGAACCGTTCTCAACAACTCGGAGAAGAGAAAGTTGGAAAACTCCTACTTAGTTTTTCCATACCGGCAATTATTGGAATGCTGGTGAATGGTCTCTATAATATCGTCGATCGAATTTTCGTGGGTCGTGGAGTGGGTTCTTTAGCGCTTTCCGGGACTGCAATCAGCTTTCCTATTACATTAGCGATTATGGCCTTTGGTATGTTAATCGGAATTGGTGCTACCTCAGTGATCTCTATACGATTGGGGCAACAGAGAAAGGAAGAGGCGGAACGAATTGTAGGAAATGCCTTTTCCTTTCTCGTTGGAATTTCTCTGATCATTACTATATTGGGGTACCTTTTTATGGATCCTCTTTTGGTGGGTCTTGGGGCGAGTTCGGAGGTGCTACCTTACGCCAAACAATATATAAGTGTTCTATTATGGGGAGCTATTTTCCAATCGGTTGGGTTTGGCATGAACAATTTTATCCGGGCTGAGGGAAACCCGAGAATTGCCATGTACACTATGATTTTAGGAGCAGTGTTAAATACAATTCTCAATCCTATATTTATTTTTGGTTTGCACATTGGTGTGGCTGGTTCAGCTCTCGCCACTGTTATTTCTCAGTTCGTTACAGCTGCTTGGGTGATGCATTACTTCTTAGGAAATAAAGCGATGCTTAAACTTAGGTTACGAAATCTCCGGCCAGAATGGATTTTAGTCAAAGACATACTGGCTATCGGGCTTTCTCCATTTTCGATGCAATTAGTTGGAAGTTTTGTAACCGTGTTTTTAAATAATGCTTTAGCCATCCACGGAGGGGATTTATCAATTGCGGCGATGGGGGTAATTACGAGTATTACCATGCTTATCTTCATGCCGATCTTTGGGATCGGACAAGGGGTTCAACCAATCCTAGGATTCAACTACGGAGCTAGAAACTATGATAGAGTTAAACAGGCTTTGAAGTTAGCGGTGATCGGTTCCACAGGTGTGATGATTTTGGGCTTTTTAATGGTTGAGTTATTCCCCACGGCCCTAATGTCCCTTTTTAGCACAGATCCAGAGCTCGTCCGTATCGGGGCGAACGGAATGCGTATTTATTTGATGATGCTTCCGATTATTGGCTTCCAAGTAACGGTAGTGGGCTATTTTCAAGCAACAGGCAAACCGCGAAAATCGTTATTCCTAAGTTTGTCTCGTCAGCTGATTTTTTTGGTCCCCATGATTTGGATTTTACCGAAATTCTGGGGATTGACGGGTGTATGGTTTGCCGGTCCAGTTTCGGATTTTGCATCTGCCATTTTGACGGTGGTATGGTTATCACAGGACGTAAAACAGTTACATAATGAAGAATCCACTATTTAAAGTAGAGAATAGAATATTATTGACTAAAGGCGTAAACCTAAAGGGTTCTCGCCTTTTCTTTTTAGGTCATAATTCTATTAGGTTCGACATATGGCATAAAGAGGTTATGGATCCCTAAGATGGTATTATTCTACATTCATAGTATGATAAAATGGTCTAAGGCCTTGCTCCAAACTATGTAAAAATCAATTTTCTTTATAGGGGGTACATTTATGCGATCTTTAGAACCATTTTATGAGAAGAAAATGGCATGTATTTTTTGTAGCAAGCCGTTTACTACTCTAAAAGTGCGTTCCCGGTTTGCGATCCCTTATCAAATAGATAGCGATTTTTGTCCAAATTATCGGGAGGGAAATTATAATCCTCACTTTTATTTCATCAATGTTTGTCCGGAGTGTGGTTTTGCATTTTCGGAAGAATTTTCAGATCAGTTCCCATTAGGGGTTAGGGAGATTATTAACACAAAAATAACTAAACAATGGACAAAACGAAACTTTGGTGAAGTCAGGGATATTCAACAGGCTCAGGAATCCTATAAACTAGCTATTTTAGCAGGGTCCCTCAAAAACGAAAAAAATGCTATTCTGGCTGGACTTTGTCTACGGCTTGCCTGGCTCTATCGAGCTGAAAAAATGTCGGAGCAAGAAAGCCGTTTTCTTGGCTTAGCACTTAACTCTTACGAAGAATCGTTTGTTCATTCTGATTTTGTGGGTACATCTATGTCTGAATTGAACATATTGTACATGATTGGCGAGCTAAGTCGTCGCTTAGGGCAATACCAAAAGGCTATTTCATATTTTTCTAAAATCATTCAACATAAAGATACCAACGATGATCAGAAGATGGTCAAAAGGGCACGTGAGCAATGGAAACAAGCCAAAGAAGAATATAGTCAAAGATTGAAAGCTGGTAATATAATACAGGGTTAGTTTATTCAATCGGCTAAGAATGGTATACTAGTTTCAATGTTTGTAGATTTTGCAATTTGATTTAGGAGGAATTAACGTTTGGAGTTTAATCAAGTCATTGCCCAAGAACTAGGCCTAAAGTTGACCCAAGTTACAGAAGCAGTTAATTTATTGGATGGGGGAAATACCATCCCTTTTATTGCCCGTTACCGCAAGGAAGCAACCGGAGAACTCGATGAAAATGTGCTGCGCGACATTGTGGAACGGTTAGATTATTTGCGGCGTTTGGATCAGCGGAAAACTGAGGTTTTGCGCTTAATTGATGAACAGGGTAAGCTGACCGAAGAATTGTCGGTTCAAATCTCGGCGGCAACGGTGCTGCAAGATGTTGAAGATCTTTACCGGCCCTATAAACAGAGACGCCGTACGCGGGCAACCATTGCTAAAGAAAAAGGCCTTGAGCCTTTAGCATCGTGGTTGTTGACACAATATCCTGGAATTAGAGTGGACCCCCAAGCCGAGGCGGAGCGATATATCAATGTGGAGTTAGACGTGAATTCGACGGAGGAAGCTTTAGCCGGAGCGATGGATATCATCGCGGAAACTATCGCGGATGATGCTGTTCTCCGTAAACGAATCAGGGAAGAGACCTTACGCCTTGGTGATGTGGTAGCCTCTGCAGCGGCGAAGAAGGATCAAGAACGGTCCCCTTTCGAAATGTATTACGATTACAAGGAGCCTGTTCGTAAGATTCCTCCGCATCGGATTTTAGCACTGAATCGCGGAGAAAAAGAAGAATTTTTATCCGTGAAAATTGAGGCGCCCTTAGAAACTCTAGAACGAATTATAGAGCGACTTTATGTCAAAACTGGCCCTTGTGCACCCTTTGTTCAAAAGGCTGCTCTTGATGCCTATAAACGCTTGATTGAACCTTCGATTGAACGGGAAATTCGAGCAGAACTTTCCGCTCAAGCGGAAGAACAAGCGATAAAAGTCTTTGCTGTTAACCTGCGACAGCTTCTATTGCAGCCGCCAGTCCGGGGGAAAATGGTTCTCGGGCTCGATCCGGGATTTCGGACAGGGTGCAAATGGGCGGTCGTGGATGAGACGGGAAAGCTTCTAAAGGTTGGAGTTATCTATCCTCATACAGGAAAGAACAAACGAGAAGAAGCAAAGGATATCCTGCGAAAGGCCATTGCCGAGTTTGATGCCAATATTATTGCCATCGGAAATGGTACAGCCTCTAGGGAAACAGAAGAAGTCGTGGCAGAGGTGATTCAGGAAGATGGATTATCGACTGAATTTATTTTAGTCAGTGAAGCCGGGGCGTCCGTCTATTCCGCTTCAAAATTAGCGGGTGAAGAATTTCCGGATTTTGATCTTTCCTTACGAAGCGCGGTGTCCATTGCTAGGCGGCTTCAGGATCCCTTAGCGGAACTTGTAAAGATTGAGCCGAAAGCAGTTGGGGTGGGGCAATATCAACACGATGTACAACCTAAGCGATTGGAAGAATCTCTGCATGGGGTTGTAGAATCTTGTGTTAATGCAGTCGGTGTCGATTTGAACACTGCCTCGGCTTCCTTGCTTCAATATGTTGCGGGGTTGAAGCCAGCAGTTGCCAAAAATATTGTTGCCTGGCGGGAGGAACATGGGAAATTCAGCCGACGTGATCAACTTAAGAAAATTCCGCGGCTTGGAGCGCAGACCTATATTCAATGTGCTGGCTTTATTCGTCTCCCGGATGGTGTTAATCCCTTGGAAAATACTCCAGTGCATCCTGAATCTTATACTCTAGCTGAAGACATTTTGAAAAAGGTGGGCAACAGACCTAGGGATTTGCTGGATCACCTTACCGAAGTGCGCAACAAGCTTGCCTTATTAGTACCTGAAGAACTTGCTGAGGAGTTTGGGGCCGGTGTCCCTACGGTTCGAGATATTTTAGATGCTCTCCAAAAACCGGGTAGAGATCCTCGGGAGGACTTACCACGTCCGTTACTGCGGAGGGACGTCACTCATCTGGAAGATCTTAACGAAGGGATGGTCTTAGAAGGGACCGTGCGTAACGTCGTGGATTTTGGAGCATTTGTGGACATTGGTGTTAAACACGATGGGCTTGTGCATATTTCTCAACTGAGTGACAAGTTTATCAAACACCCTATGGAAGCGGTGGCTGTGGGGGATATTGTTAAAGTTCGTGTGATAGGGATTGATAAGGCAAGAGAACGAGTAAGTCTTTCGATGCGTGAATAAGGAAGATCATAGCTTACTCGGGTCAATTCCTCATATCCCTCCACTCCTCCCAAGTATGTTTGCCATAACTATTATATTCAGCGAGAACGGTACTCTGCGACAGAAGGAAAACATCGGGAAGAGGGTCATCTTAAATGATGGAATTCCAAAAGAGGCGTTTGCAAGGGGTTAGCGCGGTCCTAGCAGCAGGGACGGGCTATGCCCTAATGTCAATATTGGTAAAAGGGGCGTTTCAGCTTGGACTTGGTCCGACCCAAGTTATTGTCCTACAATCTTGGATATCGTCACTACTTCTTCTTATATATGCAGCGTTTTTTAAACGTGAAATATTTAAGATAAAGCTGCATAGCTTAAAACTTTTAGTTGTTCAAGGGGTGGTAGGGACTTTAGGAACCAGCCTATTGTATGCTTATTCTCTTCAGTTCCTGCCTGTTTCTGTGGCTATTTTACTTCTCTACCTCTATCCCGCGTTGGTATTAGTTGCTGGGGTGCTGATCTGGCGTAAGAGAGTAAGTCGGCGGGAGATGATAGCCTTCCTTTTAACCTTTGCAGGAACCACCTTAGCAAGTGGGATCTTCTCAGGGGTAAGCGGGGTAGCTTGGGTCGGTATCATTCTTGGTTTAGCTGCAGCTATGGCTTATGCTTCATTTAATATTGTTGGGGAACTAGTATTAGCGGAGGTATCCCCTTTAGTTGCCATGTGTTATTCCCAATGGGTTTGCGCTATAGTATTGCTGTTTGTTTTAAAGGGAAATATTATGAGTATTCCATGGCAGGATGCACAAACGTGGAAAATTGGTTTACTACTGGCCACGGTTGCCTCAATTATACCGTTTTATATGATTTTGGTGGGAATTGATCGGCTAGGGTCGGATGAAGCCGCCATTCTTAGTACCTTTGAGTTGCCAATGACGTTTATTTTAGCGGCGGTTTTTCTTAACGAGTTTCCCGCTAGGGATCAATGGATCGGTGGAGGGCTAGTCTTGGGTGGAATTTTATTATTAAATTGGAGGAGTCAAAGTGAACGCAATGAAGAAGATCTTTATAAAGAACGGACAGATTAAAACGATGGCTGGACGTGATTTTGTAGGGTGTATGTTAATCGAGGGAACTAAAATAAAGGCACTTGGGGAAACATTGGATGTTCCGGCGGATGCACGTGTGATTGATGCTATGGGGTGTCTCGTATTGCCGGGGTTTATTGATGCTCATTGCCATGTCGGTATTGGTGAAGAAATTTATCGGTGGGAAGGGGAAGACTTTAATGAAATGACGGATCCTGTGACACCGGACATGCGGGCCATTGACGGCATTAACCCAGAAGATGAGGGTTTCCGTGACGCCCGTTTAGGTGGAGTGACGGCGGTGTTTACGGGACCTGGAAGTGCAAATGTTATTGGGGGAACCGGAGTCGTCATGAAAACAGCTGGAAAAATTGTGGATAAGATGATTGTTCGTGATCCAGCAGGTTTGAAAGTGGCGTTCGGTGAAAATCCGAAGTCGGTTTATAGCGAACAAAAGAAAATGCCGATGACCAGGATGGGAACAGCTGCACTCCTGCGACAGGCCTTAGTGGATGCACAGGTTTATCGGGGTAAATTGGAAGAGGGAAAAACGGACCCTGATAAAATCCCGGAGCGGGATTTGGGCTTGGAAACCCTTGTTCGGGTTATTAACCGCGAGATTCCTTTACGAGCCCATGCCCATCGTGCCGATGATATTATGACGGCCATCCGTATAGCACGGGAATTCGAGGTCGATCTGGTGCTTGAACATTGTACTGAAGGACATAAAATTGCGGAGGACCTGGCTGAGTTAGGGTACCCAGCTGTTGTAGGACCTTTGCTAACGAACCGTGCTAAAGTTGAGCTTAAGGATAAATCCTTTAAAACTCCAGGAATATTAACCAAGGCCGGAGTAAAAGTGGCTATCATGACTGATCATTCAGTTACCCCGATTGAACAGCTCCCACTCTGTGCAGCCTTAGCGTGCAAAGCAGGAATGGATATGGAAGATGCTCTAAAGGCTATTACCATTAATTCGGCAGAAATCTTGGGGGTTTCCAAGCGCATAGGCTCGCTCGAGGTCGGGAAAGACGCAGATATTGTCATCTGGAGTGAACATCCCTTTAACATCACGGCCCGGCCGCTCTATGTTGTGATTGATGGTAACATTGTAAATCCAGAACCTAGGGAGGATGAGTGAGACACAAATAGGTTACATTACCTATAACCTAAACAATTTTTTGCCATTATGAGGGTTATCAAATTCAGAAGGTATTCACAAATCGGTCAGTGTCTATGTTGTAAGAATGTTATTCTTACTAAGATACGTGTTGAAATTTGGAGAGTGTACAAAACGCATTAGGAAAGGATACGGTTAAGTTTGTCCAAGTTTTCTTAACCAAATAAGCATGGAATATAGAGTTACGAGTTTAACGGCAAAGCAAACACAAGAGTGGGGAAATCAGTTGGGAAGGCATTTGCGTGGTGGAGATGTCGTGGCTTTAGTTGGAGATCTTGGTGCAGGAAAAACTGCCTTTGCGCAGGGGGTCGGAGATGCGTTACAGGTCAAAGGCCCTATGACCAGCCCAACATTTACGTTACGACATGAGTATTTAGGTAAACTTAGTGGAACAGAGGTCAAGACCCGCTTGATTCATATGGATTTGTATCGACTTCAACATCCTGAAGAGGTGGAAGTGATTGGAGTTGAAGATGCCTTTAAAGAGGATACGATCTGTTTAATAGAGTGGCCCGAGATTGCTGAGGATTATATGCCAGAAGATCGCTTGGAAGTTGAGATTCTCGGGAGCGGTGAATCTCCACGAGAAATTATTTTTCATACTCGAGAACGTGAATGGGAGCAACGTTTAAAAGTCATTACAACATCCTAATGTAGATGGAAAGGTTCGGAGAGTCCGATGAAATACTTAACGATCGATACTACAACTAAAGTGACGGCGGTAGCCTTGGCGGAAGATGGACGACTTATCGCAGAGGGATTTTTACATACTGCAAAGACACACTCGGAACGGCTCGTTCCGATGCTTGAGCAGCTGCTCACAGCCTCAGACTGGACACTTCAGGAGTTAAACATGATTGGGGTCGTTCGGGGGCCGGGTTCATTTACTGGAATTCGGATTGGAATCGCGACTGCCCAGGGGTTAGCACAAGTGTTAAAGCTTCCGATGATAGGTGTTGTGTCACTTGATGCCTTGGCCTGGGCAGGTCTAGGGAGAACAGAGGATATTGTTCCTATTTTAGATGCCCGCAAAAATGAATGGTATACTGCCCGCTATCATTGGATGCAAGGAGAAGAGAAGGTAGATTGCTTAACTCCCCCCCAGGCTTTGTCTACAGATCGATGCTTGGAATACCTAAAGGATCTTGAGCGTCCGATTTGTTTTGTTGGGGACGCAGTGACAAAGGCTAAGGGGCGAATTCTGGAGGTTTTGGGTGAGAATGCTGTGATTTTACCTGATTATGTAAGTTTGCCAAGGGGTGCTTATACCGTACGTGCAGTTTGGCAGCGATGGCAAGAATTAAGCATTGGGGAACAGGTTCGACCATACTATATCCGTTTTTCAGAAGCGGAGGTCAATTGGGCTAAGAAAGAGGAAGCGCGCAGGAAACAGGAAGAAGGGTATAAAGGCCATGAATAAAGGGATTGTTCGTCCTATGCAGATGGACGATCTACAGGCTATCCTGGAAATCGAACGTGCCTCTTTCTCTACTCCTTGGTCATTACAGGCTTTTATTACCGAACTTAAAGATAACGAGTATGCTCGATATCTTTGTCTGGAGTTAGACGGACAGGTTATCGGGTATATGGGACTTTGGTTTATCCTTGATGAAGGACATATCACGAACATTGCCATTGCTCCAAATTATCGAGGGCAACATTGGGGGGAGTATCTCATGCGTACTATGATGGATAGAATGGCCGAGCATGGAATGGAACGGATGACGCTTGAAGTTCGGACTTCAAACAGCCCGGCACAGTCATTATATAAGAGAATGGGTTTCACCACTGCTGGGGTTCGGAAAGGGTATTATGCGGATACCCAAGAAGATGCGTTAATTATGTGGGTGGAATTAGGCTTGGATGTGAATGTGAAGTGACGGACAGACAGAAGGACCAGGTTATTATTTTAGGAATTGAAACAAGCTGTGATGAGACTTCAGCGGCTATTTTAGTTAACGGGACGGATTTATGCAGTCACGTTATTTCGTCTCAGATAATGACGCATCAGAAGTATGGCGGTGTTGTGCCTGAAATTGCTTCACGCGAACACAGTCTTCATTTTCAACCGGTTGTCCAGCAAGCTTTAGATGAGGCGAAGGTCGGTTTTCATGATTTATCTGCTATTGCAGTAACTTATGGGCCGGGGCTCGTAGGCTCTCTATTAGTGGGGGTTTCTGGAGCAAAGGCAATGGCCTACGCTGCTGGAATTCCGCTGATTGGTATTAACCACTTGGAAGGGCATATATATGCAAATTTTTTGCATAATAAAGATATAGAATTTCCCTTCTTGGCTTTGTTAGTTTCGGGCGGACATACCCATTTAATATTATTTGAGGCTCACGGCCAGTACCGGGTATTAGGGCAAACAAGAGATGATGCTGCAGGCGAAGCATTGGATAAAGTAGCTCGGACTTTGGGTCTAGGTTATCCAGGAGGGCCCAAAATCCAAAAAGTGGCTGAGGAGGGGAATGCGCAAGCGTTCAAGTTCCCTCGGGCTATGTTAGAACCGACGAGCTTAGATTTTAGTTTTAGTGGCATGAAGTCCGCCGTCTTAAACACTTTAAATTCAGCAAATATGCGGGGAGAGACTCTTAGCGTCCCGGATCTTGCAGCCTCATTCCAACAAGCGGTTGTCGATGTATTAGTTCGAAAAGCATTGATGGCAATTGACCAGACTGGGGTTAAGACGCTTCTGCTGGCGGGGGGGGTTGCAGCGAATAATTTGTTGCGTGAAACTTTATCTAAGACATTGGTTGAACGAAATATCCGCTTAGTTTCTCCACCTCCGCTTTTTTGTACAGACAATGGGGCAATGATCGCGGTGGCGGGGTATTATCATTATTTAGCTAAGGATTACGCTCCTTGGACTCTTAATGCGGTTCCAGGGCTGGGACTTGTGTGAATCACACCCGATGCGCCATCCGCTGGCCATGGCTGGCGGATGGCGCTTTTTGCTGACCATATTTAAGGTCAGTTACTTAACGGCATTTTGCCAAATCGCTTACGTAGAGACGTAACCCTGTTATGTTCCTGCCCCGAGGTAAACCATTTATTAAAGTGGATTGTATGTTCTGTGGATAAGGATGACCTGTGGATAATGTGGATAAGTTTGTAGATAAGTCTACTAAGCGGCTTTCAGGTTTTTTATTAAACCTGGCCATTTTGGATAAAGTTAACCACAGACCCTGTGGATAATGTGCATAACTTAATGAAAAAGGCTAAATAAGTTGTTTGAAAATGTGGATAACATTGTGGGCTGTTGTTTTTATATTATTATAGTAAAAATTAATTTAATGAGAGCAGGAATTTGACTTTATTAAGCGAATATTTCAATAAGCATGAGATTTTACCTAAGGGGTTGTACTGACATGAGTGAGGACAAACAGTCTTTAAAGGCCGAAGTGCGCAAATCATGTTTAAGTAAGCGGGCCACTTTGGGAGAGAAAGAGAGAAATCATAAAAGCAAAATTATTCAGCAAACGATTCAGAATCTACCGGAGTATCAGCAGGCTCAAGTGGTCATGTTATTTCTTAATTTTCGTGAAGAGGTAGAGACTACTGCTTTGGCAGAAACGACGATAGCGCTGAACAAAAAGCTCATTTTACCGCGTTGTGCTCCTCATGGTATAATGCTTCCCTTAGAAGTGCGCGATCTAGCGGTTGACATTGAACCTGGGGCCTGGGGAATACGCGAACCAAAGCTGAAAAACGCTGAAACGGATCCATCTGAAATTGATTTGATTATCGTGCCTGGTGCAGGCTTTGATCTCGGTGGGGATCGTTTAGGGTATGGCGGTGGCTTTTATGATCGCTTCTTTATGCGGTTAAATCCTTTAACACCAAAAGTCGCCATTGGTTTTGAATGCCAGGTTATCGAAAAGGTACCAGTTGACAAGCACGATGCTAAAATGACGATGTTGATCACAGAGAACAATATTTATGATTTTAGAATTTAATAGGGGGGGATTCATTTGGGCGGCGCGTGTTGTTGTGAAAATTTAGTAGACCCAAAGCAAATTGAATTAGATGAAATTATTAACAAACATAAATATGATAATGGACCTCTTATCCCAATTTTGCAGGGAGCCCAAGAGGTGTATGGGTATTTACCGGCCCATGTGATTAAACACATTAGTAAAGCAATTCGTATTCCAGTGGCAAGAATTTATGGCGTGGTAACGTTCTATGCTCAGTTCCGGCTAACGCCAGTGGGAAGAAATTTAATCAATATCTGCTTGGGAACAGCTTGCCATGTTCGTGGAGGCGCCAAGATCGTTGAAACGATCGAGAAAGAATTAAAGATTAAAGATGGAGCTACGACCGAAGATGGTCGTTTTACCTTGGAAGTTATAGCATGTATTGGAGCCTGTGGCCTGGCACCGGTGATATCTATTAATAATGAGGTTCATGGACGATTATCACCGGACAAAATTGCCGGGATATTGGCCAAATACGAGTAGGAGGATAAAGGGATGGCTGAGAACCAACGGATTCTAGTTTGTGCAGGGACGGGATGTGCCTCCTCGGGAGCACTTCCGATCATCGATATTTTAATAGATGAGATCAAGCGGCAAGGACTCGAAGAAACCGTAAGCGTCGTTGGGACAGGATGTCAAGGGTTTTGTGAAAAAGGACCTACGCTCGTTATTGAACCACAGCAGATCTTATATACCCGGGTTAAAGGGGAAGATGTTGCGGAAATTATTGAACAAGAGCTTGTCAAAGGGGAACGAGTTGAACGGCTTCTTCTTGTTGACCAAGAAACTCAAAAACCAGTAAGTTCAATGGCCGATATCAATTTTTTCGCGAAGCAACATAGAATTGTTCTTCATAACTGTGGTGTGATTGATCCTAAGAAGATTGAAGATTACACAGCACGGGAGGGCTATAAAGCCATCGAAAAGGCGCTTAAAGAGATGTCGCCTGAAGATGCCTTGGAAGAAGTCAAGAAATCCGGACTTCGTGGTCGTGGCGGCGCTGGGTTCCCTACAGGACTTAAGTGGGGTTTCTGCCGTGCAACCCCAAGTGACAAAAAATATATTATTTGTAACGCTGACGAAGGGGATCCAGGCGCCTTCATGGATCGCAGTGTGTTGGAGGGAGATCCGCATTCTGTTATTGAGGGAATGCTCATCGGAGCTTATGCCATCGGAGCAGACGAAGGATACATTTACTGTCGTGCAGAATATCCATTAGCTATTAAGCACTTGGGAATTGCGATCAAGCAAGCAGAGGAAGCAGGTTACCTAGGAGATAACATTCTAGGTTCAGGCTTTAATTTTCATCTAAAAGTGTTTGAAGGGGCTGGAGCCTTTGTGTGCGGAGAGGAAACCGCATTGATGGCTTCCATCGAAGGAAAACGCGGAATGCCCAGAGTTCGCCCACCCTTTCCTGCCGTTAGTGGACTATGGGGAAAACCAACCAATGTCAATAACGTAGAAACTTGGTCCAATGTTCCCCACATTTTGCGTAAAGGAGCAGAGTGGTATACCCAATTTGGGACGGAAAAAAGTAAAGGGACAAAGATCTTTGCTTTGACCGGTAAAGTTAACAATACAGGATTGGTAGAAGTTCCTATGGGCACGACGCTTAGGGAGATCATCTTTGACATCGGAGATGGTATTCAGGGCGGTAAGAAATTTAAAGCTGTGCAAATCGGAGGTCCCTCCGGTGGATGCTTGCCTGAGGACATGCTTGATCTTGCTGTTGATTATGATACGTTGACCCAAGCTGGGGCGATGGTGGGCTCTGGTGGACTTGTCATCATGGATGAGACCACTTGCATGGTGGATATTGCCCGTTATTTCTTAAACTTTACTAAAAAAGAATCCTGTGGAAAATGTACTCCCTGTCGAGAGGGCACCACGCGGATGTACGAGATCCTGGATAGAATCACCAAAGGTGAAGGTAAAGAGGAAGATCTCGACACCTTAGAGAATCTGGCCTTAACCATTAAGGAAACCTCCCTTTGTGCATTGGGTCAGTCTGCACCAAACCCTATTCTTGCAACGCTTAAATACTTTAGGCATGAGTATGAGGCGCATATTCGTGACCATAAGTGTCCAGCCCATAATTGCTCGGCTTTACTGAGTTACACGATTGATGCGGAGAAATGCAAAATGTGTAGTCTCTGTGCTAAAAACTGTCCGGTTAATTGCATTACAGGCGATAAGAAGACCAATACTCCGTATGTCATCGATGAAGATAAGTGCATCAAATGCGGAACCTGTATGGACAAATGTAAGTTTGGTGCAGTTACTCGGGCCTAAGGATCCTGAAACTACCCATATTGGATGGATAAACTGAGAGGAGTGAACATTTTGGAGTGGCTTACATTAACAATTGACGGACGTGAAGTCAGCGTTCCCAAGGGATCGACTGTGCTTGATGCTTGTCGGATGAATAATATTCCAATACCTACCTTGTGTCATGCCCCAGAGCTAACCTCTGCGGGTGCCTGCCGTTTGTGTGTTGTTCAAATCGAAGGAATGCGTAATCTTCCCCCCTCTTGTGTCACACAAGCAGCACAGGGTATGAAAGTTGAGACTCAAAATCCCAAAGTTCGCAGCGCACGCAAAACGATCTTGGAACTATTAGTGGCAAATCACCCCTTAGATTGCATGACCTGCCAAAAAATGGGGGATTGTTCCTTAGCAGAATATGCTTATGAATATGGTGTAACTGGTGAAGTGTATCACGGTGCAAAACGCGATCTTCCCATCGACAACGGTAATCCGTTCATCCTAAGAGATCCCAATAAATGTATTTTGTGTGGTAAATGCATTAGGGCTTGCTCCGAGATCCAAGGAAAAAGTATTCTGGACTTTTCCTTTAGGGGATTCGATACTCAAGTAGGTCCGGCTTTCAATTTACCTTATAACGAATCCGATTGTGACTTCTGTGGTTCGTGCGTCTCGGTCTGTCCAGTAGGGGCCTTGGTCGAAAAGAAAATGGTGGGCAAAGGACGTCCTTGGGAAGTTTCGAAAGTACAAACTACATGTCCTTTCTGTGGGGTAGGATGTAACTTTGACCTAAATGTAAAGGACGGAAAAGTCATTGGAGTGACTTCAAATCCTGATGCACCAGTCAATGGCAAAGCTTTATGTGTCAAAGGTCGCTTTGGGATGGACATGATTTACAGTGAAAATCGTGTAACAACTCCTCTGATTAGGAAAGATGGAGTGTTAGTCCCAGCGGAATGGGATGAAGCATTAGATTTAATAGCTTCGAAGTTAGGCGAAATTAAGAACACTTATGGCCCAAATTCTATCGGAGCATTGAGCTCAGCTCATTGCACGAATGAAGAAAATTATTTAATGCAAAAATTCATGCGCGCGGTGATCGGTACCAACAATGTCGATCACTGCGCAAGGACCTGACACGCTCCCACTGTGGCCGGTCTGGCCACCTCATTTGGCTCGGGAGCGATGACGAACTCCATTAATGAAATTCCAAATACTAAGGTTATGTTTGTGATTGGTTCAAACGCTACAGAAGCTCATCCCGTGATCGGAACTAAAATGAAGCAAGCTTTAGCCAAAGGGGCTAAGTTAATTGTAGCGGATCCTCGTGAAATTAATCTTGCTGAGTGTTCAGATATTTGGATGAGACTTCGCCCGGGAACTGATATTCCATTGATTAATGGAATTATGAACATTATTATCGCCAACGGTTGGGAAGATCGTGCGTTTATCGAAGAACGTACGGAAGGGTTCGAGAAACTACGCGAATCTGTCCAGAAATTCCCACCTGAAGTGGTTAGTAAGATAACCGGAGTTCCTGTTGAACAACTCGTGGAAGCAGCTAGAATCTATGCGACGGCAGAGTGTGCGGAAATCTTCTATACCTTAGGGATAACGGAGCACACTTGTGGGACAGATAACGTCATGAGTCTGGCTAACTTGGCTATGTTGACGGGTAATATAGGTAAAGAAAGTTCAGGAGTTAATCCATTACGTGGTCAAAATAATGTGCAGGGTGCCTGTGACATGGGTGCATTGCCCAACGTTTATACTGGTTACCAATCAGTTACAAATCCCGAAGCAAGGGCTAAATTTGAAGAAGCCTGGGGAGTATCCCTAGATCCTAATCCTGGATTTATGATTCCGGACATGTTTGACGCCGCTGTAAGTAAAAATCTTCGCGCCCTTTACGTTTTGGGTGAAGATCCTGTCATTACAGATGCTGATGCCAATCATGTACGTAAAGGCCTTCAAGCGCTTGACTTCCTTGTTGTGCAAGAAATCTTTATGTCGGAAACAGCTAAATTAGCAGATGTCGTGTTACCGGGTGCTAGTTATGCAGAGAAGACGGGTACCTTCACGAATACAGAGCGCAGGGTACAAATGGTTAATCAAGCCATTAAACCTATTGGAAACGCTAGGATTGATGGGGATATCATTTGCGATTTAGCGACACGGATGGGTTATCCATTTGTCTACTCTTCTTCAGCAGAGGTTATGGAGGAAATAGCAAAACTTACACCTAGTTTTGCGGGGATTACCCATGAGCGTTTGGGTACTCAAGGCTTGCAATGGCCTGTCCCGAATTCCGAGCATCCTGGGACTAAGTTCTTACACGAAGGTAAGTTTACGCGAGGTAAAGGCGTCTTTGTACCGATTGAGCATCAACTACCAGGTGAACAACCGGATGAAGAGTATCCCTTATTACTCAGTACCGGACGCAAACTTTCCCTCTATAATGTATTTACGCAAAGCTCAGAAGCATTGGTAAGCCATTCACCAGAGGAGTTGGCGGAAGTTAATCCTCTAGATGGTAAAAAACTTGGACTTGAGGATGGCGAAGTTGTCAAGGTTGCATCCCGTCGCGGAGAGTTAGAGACTAAAATTAAACTGACGGAAAGGGTACCTGAAGGTATGGTCTTTATGACCCTGCACTACGATGAAGCCCCGACGAATGTCTTAACCAATGGCGCGTATGATAAAGTCACCAAAACGTATGAGTATAAAGTCTGCGGTATAAAAATCTCGAAACTAAATAAATAGGTAAAAATAGGCCTTCAGTCATGAAGGCCTATTTTTATTCTTCTATGCAGAAGCAGTAAGGTATCTATTCTTAAAAGCATGGGTACGGGTCTTCTTGTCCCCATGCTTCTCTTGTTTACTAGCAGCACTGTCGCCAATTGATGACGATGATAGTTGTTATAACTTTATGCCATACTTTTGTAGGCGATAAAGTAAAGTTGGGCGAGTAATTCCCAGATATTTAGCGACTTTTGTCTGGTTATTATTATGTTTTTCTAACGCTTTAATAATAAGGTGTTTCTCCAACTCTTCTAATGAGAAACCACCTTCTGTTAGGTTTATTACAGGCGTTGTGGTTTCTTCTAAACCAGCCAATATTTCCTTAGGAAAATGCCCAGGCAGAATTTCGCTACTTTGGCAAACAATAAGATCTCTTTCGATTGCATTCTGAAGCTCTCTTACGTTACCAGGCCAGTTATA
>JAUZPJ010000240.1 GCA_030706025.1 Bacillota bacterium
AACTGGACAAATTACTTCGGATAATCTCTTTTCCTTAGATTCTCTGCGCTGTATTGGAGCCTGTGGCCTCGCCCCAGTCATGATGATCGACGGAGAAGTCCATGGTCGTCTTAATGAACCGGAGGAGATAAAACAGGTTCTGGATAAGTACCGTCCGTGAACGATGCGCGATTTCGAGCTTCTGACTTCGGACTCTGAGTTTCGGGGTTCGAGTTTCGAACCTCGAATCTCGACTAAAAGGAAGGGAAACCAAAATGATACTCAAAAATGTTGATGCACTAAATGCCTTAAGAGCGCAGAGTCGAGTTCTTCTGGAAACTCGCCGAGTACCCAACCCTGTCGCAACAAACGATGCCCAAGGCCTAAAAAGACACATTATGGTCTGTGGGGGAACTGGTTGCCATGCCTCTAACAGTTCTCAAATTGCTGAACTCTTTAAAACGGAACTAAAGCAACGCGGTTTATCTGATCAGGTTCAAGTTCTCCAAACAGGCTGTTTTGGTTTTTGCGAGAAGGGGCCGATTATTGAAATTCACCCTGATAATGTTCTCTATATTGAAGTTTCCACCAAAGATGTCGTCGACATCATCGAAGAACACTTCATTCAAGGAAAGCAGGTAGAACGCCTTCTCTATGCCGATCCAACGACCGAAAAGCGTTTTGCTTCCGACCTGCCATTTTACCATAGCCAACTTCGCATTGCCTTACGCAACTGCAGCTATATTTCTCCTGAAGATATTCGTGAATATATCGCCGCGGACGGATATCAAGCCTTGGCTAAAGTTCTTTTTGACATGAATCCTAACTTAGTGATCGACACGCTGAAGAAAAGCGGTCTTAGGGGACGGGGTGGCGGAGGATTCCCAACCGGCTTAAAATGGGAATTCACGCGTAAAAGCGAGGCAAAACAACGGTATATCATTTGCAATGCCGATGAAGGGGACCCCGGTGCTTTTATGGACCGCTCCATCTTGGAAGGTGACCCCCATAGCGTTTTAGAAGCCATGCTCATTGCAGGCCGTACCATCGGCTCATCGCAAGGGTTTATCTATATCCGGGCTGAATATCCCTTAGCTATTCACCGTTTGGAAATCGCTATCCGACAAGCTCGAGAGTACGGTTTGCTTGGCCAAGGGATTTTGGGGAGTGATTTTTGTTTTGATGTTGAGATTAAATACGGGGCAGGGGCCTTTGTTTGTGGAGAAGAGACAGCCTTAATCCATTCAATTGAAGGGACTCGAGGTGAACCTTCTGTCAAACCTCCCTTCCCTGCTGAAAAAGGGTTATGGGGCAAACCAACTTGTGTTAATAATGTGGAAACCTTGGCAAATATCCCTCCCATCATTTTAAAGGGAGCAGACTGGTATGCCGGAATTGGCACAGAAAAAAGTAAGGGAACGAAAGTGTTTGCCTTAGCTGGAAAAGTTAATAATGTCGGACTTGTCGAAGTCCCCATGGGCACAACCCTTCGACAAATTATCTTTGACATCGGCGGGGGAATCAAACATCATAAAGCCTTTAAAGCTGCACAAACCGGGGGACCCTCTGGCGGGTGTATTCCTGCCCAATATTTGGATACCCCCATTGATTATGAATCCTTAATCGCTATCGGCTCCATGATGGGCTCTGGGGGGCTGATCGTCATGGATGAGGGGGATTGCATGGTCAATATCGCCAAGTTCTTCCTCGAATTCACCGTGGATGAATCCTGTGGACGCTGTACTGCCTGCCGGGTTGGAACTAAACGTCTTCATGAAATCCTGACCAAAATAACGGAAGGCAAAGGAACGCTCGATGATTTAGATAAATTGGAGAAACTAAGTAAAATCATCAAAGATACTTCCCTCTGCGGGCTTGGTCAAAGCGCACCCAATCCAATTCTTTCAACGATAGACTATTTTAGGGACGAGTATATGGCTCATATTGTCGACAAAACCTGTCCTGCTGGCGTTTGTAAGAGCTTGCTTAAGTATCATATCACTGACAAATGCAAAGGATGTACTCTATGTACCAAACACTGTCCAGCTAACTGTATTACCGGCTCAACCAAGGAGCGTCACATCATTGACGAAGAACGCTGCCTAAAATGTGGGGCATGCATGGAAAAATGCCGTTTTGGCGCCATCATTCGCCAATAAGGTATTCCTGTACCCTGCTTATTAGAATGTGTGGGCATAAGTGCAACTAGGCGGCCGCTTCGCAAACTCAGCGCCAGGCAAGTTTGCTTTAAAGGAGGATTCCGTATGGATATTCAGCTAACCATTAACGATATACCCCTTACTGTACCAGAAGGAATGTCCATCTTAGATGCAGCTCGAACGATTAACATTGACATTCCGACCTTATGTTATCTCAACCTTCATGAGATGAGAATCAATAATCACATCGCTTCCTGTCGAGTATGCGTGGTCGAAGTCGAGGGTCGACGTAATCTTGCCCCCTCTTGTTCAACTCCCGTCGCTCCTGGGATGATCGTTAAAACAGATACACCTCGTGCCATCCAGGGAAGACGGGCGATGGTTGAACTCTTACTTTCTGACCATCCTAAATCGTGTTTAACCTGCTCCAAAAATCTTGACTGTGACCTCCAATCTCTTGCTGCGGATTTGGGAGTGCGCAATATCTCCTATGAAGGGGAAGAATCCGAGTATGAAATCGACAAATCCAGTTTAGCCATTATCCGAGATCCTAACAAATGTATTCGCTGCCGCCGCTGTGAAACAATGTGTAACGATGTTCAGACGGTTGGCGTTTACTCTGCCGTGGGGCGCGGTTTCGAAACCGTGATTAAAACGGCCTTCGATTTACCTCAACACGAGACCTCATGCACCTTCTGTGGGCAATGTGTTGCGGTATGCCCCACCGGAGCATTGATGGAACTGGATCAAGTTGATAAGGTTTGGAAAGCCCTTAACGATCCCTCACGCTACGTTATTGTCGAAACGGCACCCGCTGTACGGGTCGCCCTCGGGGAAGGGTTCGGGTTAGAACCAGGGACGATTGTCACTGGCAAAATGGTTGCCGCACTCCGAAGACTTGGGTTTGACCGTGTCTTTGATACGGAGTTCGGGGCTGATGTAACGATTATGGAGGAAGCCACCGAGCTGATTCACCGCATAGAACACGGCGGGCGGTTACCCATTCTGACCAGTTGCTGTCCTGCCTGGGTCAAATTCTTTGAACATCAATTTCCGGATTTATTGGACATCCCCTCAACCTGTAAATCCCCCCATGAAATGTTAGGAGTCTTGTCCAAAACCTATTATGCAGAGACCTATGGAATCGATCCTAAGAAAATTACCGTTGTCTCAATCATGCCTTGTATTGCGAAGAAATACGAAGCAGCCCGCCCAGAACTAGGGCAAGACCCAGTCACCCCTGATGTTGACATTGTCATCACGACCCGAGAACTCTCGCGCATGATCAGGGAAGCTGGCATTCATTTTGATCACCTCAAAGAGGAAGAATTTGATCACCCCTTAGGGGAATCGACCGGTGCGGCTGTCGTTTTCGGTACAACCGGGGGAGTGATCGAAGCGGCCCTGCGGACCGCCCATGAGTGGTTGACTGGACAACCACTGGAACAAGTGGAGTTTGAGGCTCTCCGTGGAATGGATGGGATTAAAGAAGCCGTAATCCCGATCGGAGAACGCGATCTCCGGATTGCAGTCACGCACGGTCTGGGACATGCCCGTTACATTCTTGAAAAAATACAATCCGGTGATGCCCATTATGACGCAATCGAAATTATGGCCTGCCCAGGAGGATGCATCGGCGGCGGCGGACAACCTTATCACCATGGCAATGTTGAAATTCTGAAAGCCCGTGCCAACGCAATTTATCAAGAGGACCGCTCCAAGCCCTTACGTAAGTCGCACGAAAACCCAGCTGTTATTGCTTTGTATAAAAATTTCATTGGCGAACCTTACGGAGAAACGGCGCATGAATTGCTGCATACCAGCTATACGCAGCGCTGGAAAATATAGCACTAATAAGAGGGACTGCCTTTATACTTAAAGGAAGTCCCCTCTTATCATTAACTGGGGGATAAACTGCCTCAATTTTATTAAGTTATTTTCAAATTCTAGCAACTTAGTTATGATAAGATAAACAAAAGTAAATCTGAAGGCGGAGGCCATGATGCAACACGAATTCTCTAGAACTGAACTCCTTATAGGAAACGCTGGTTTGGAAAAGCTTCGTACCAGCACTGTCATAATTTTCGGGGTCGGGGGGGTCGGCTCCTACACCGTCGAAGCGTTAGCCCGTGCGGCTGTGGGTCATTTAATCTTAGTTGATTTTGACGAAATTAGTATCACAAACCTCAACCGCCAAATCCACTCTCTCCATTCTACAATGGGCGAAGCCAAAGTTGAGGTTATGAAACGTCGGATTTTAGAGATTAACCCCAAGGCAAGAGTCGAAACCATTCGGGAATTTTATTCCGCTACGAATTCCGACCGATTTCTGGATCGAAATTTAGACTATGTTGTCGATGCTATCGATACTGTTTCCAGCAAAGTGATTTTGGCCAAGGAGTGTTTACACCGCAAAATTCCCTTAATCTCAAGTATGGGCGCCGGAAACCGTCTTACTGCAGAGAACTATAAAGTGAGTGACATTTCCAAAACCAGCGGGGACCCGCTGGCTAAAGCCATGCGCAAGTTGCTGCGCAAGGAAGGCATCACCACAGGGGTCAAAGTCGTGTATAGTCCAGATCTTCCATTAACTCCACTCTCCGCGCAAGCTGAGTCCAATAATGATTGCACCAGCCCA
>JAUZPJ010000241.1 GCA_030706025.1 Bacillota bacterium
AATGGTGGGCAGGGATGGATTCGAACCATCGTACCTCGCGGAACAGATTTACAGTCTGTCGCCTTTAACCACTCGGCCACCTACCCATTTAGGTTGGAATTAGTTTGTATGGCGACCCCGATCGGACTTGAACCGACGATCTCCTGCGTGACAGGCAGGCATGTTAACCACTACACCACGGGGCCATCCGTTTATTGGTGGGCGATGACAGGTTCGAACTGCCGACATCCTGCTTGTAAGGCAGGCGCTCTACCAGCTGAGCTAATCACCCTCATGGTTTGTTTGGTGACCCGTACGGGATTCGAACCCGTGTAGCCGCCGTGAAAGGGCGGTGTCTTAGGCCGCTTGACCAACGGGCCACTAATTTCGAGAACTTGTTTAGTATAGCTTAAGGTCTTTATCTTGTCAACTCTTTTAACAAAAATTATTTGCTTAAAATTTATATTTAACCACATATCATTTCTAACCACTTAGTTAGTGTAATTTTCGACGATTAAACCAATACTAACGACAGCATGCAAAGAATAAGGAGGTGTTTCCGGTTTAGCCGGACCCCATGAAGCAAAGTAAATTTTGGCGAAACCTAATTACTGGTGTAATAGTTACTATTACAGTTGGGTACCTCTTCACAGTATGGACTACATCTAAAGAAATTAATTCCTCTACCCCTTCCTTTGCAGGCAATGGAGGAATTTGTCTCGGTTGTCATAATCGAACTACACCAGGTGTTGTCAAACAATATGGCGCAGGCAAACATGCCGCTAGTAAGGTTTCTTGTATTGACTGCCACCGAGGTGACCCCGGAGGTAAGCTTACCGTTAACCATTATGACAATAATATTGTTCTTCGACCCACCCCTCAGAATTGCTCTCGTTGTCATCCAACACAAACAGCTCAGTTTGATCATAGCCGACATGGTGCACCAGCTTGGTATGCACAAACCGGTGCGGCGGCGTTTACCGATGAACAACTTAAGCGCTACGGACTTTCCGCAACAGGCAAGTATAACGACCTTTATCATATGGAAGGGCCGAATATTACTAAGATGGCCTGTGAAGTATGCCATAGCATCGGAAAACCTAATGCTGATGGTACCTTTGGGGATTGTGCAAAGTGTCATGCAGGACACACCTTTTCAAAAGAACAGGTTCGCAAGCCCGAAATCTGTGGGTCCTGTCACCTTGGTCCAGACCATCCTATGAAAGAAATCTATGATGAGTCCATTCACGGTACGATCTATGCAAATAAAGGTTCAACTTGGGATTGGAATGCTCCCGTAGGCACTTTATCAAGTAAGAACTTCGATGCCCCTACCTGCGCTATCTGTCACATGTCCTCGTTCGGTGCTGCTCAAGGCACTCACGACGTTGGACAACGCCTAAGCTGGAAGCTTACCCCTGCGCAAGCCGAAAAACGTGTCGATTGGGAGTCGCATCGTGTGAACATGCAAACTGTCTGTTTAGAATGTCATGCTCAATCCACGATAAAAACAATGTATGATAACGCTGATAAAGTTGTGTTACAAGGCAACGAGAATATTTCAACAGCTCAAACAATTATTAAAAAGTTAAAAGACGACGGACTAATCCCCGCAACGCCCTTCTCAAGTTCTATCGATTTTAAGGGATTTGAAATTTGGCACCATGAAGGACGTCGTTCCCGATTTGGGGCTTTTATGAATGGTCCCGATTATGTACAGTGGCATGGCATTTATGAACAGTTAATTGACTTGACAGAGCTCAAAGAGAGAGATGCTGAACTACGCGGCAAAGGAATAACCTCTGCAACTTCTGTACAGGACACCAGCAAATCGACAAAAGTAGAAGGTCGCTAAAAAGGAGAGTCTCATATGAAATCCTTAATCCCCAGACGCTTTTCCTATCAATGGCTAACTAAGAAGCCTCTGAAAATCCCAATATCCAAAACTCATCTCATTCTGTTCTATCTCAGCATTAACTATCTCATTGTTCTCCTTGATGTTTTTATTGCCCATGCGTTAAATCGCTTCTTTCCAAGCTATGAATGGATTCCTATCATCGTTTCCCCAATTGCCGCACTTTCAGCCATTCTTTTGCTCTTACGACCCAAACCAGGTTGGATACCAATCTTCAATATCCTTATAAGCTTTATCGTGGTTGTTGTTGGCATTCTGGGATTTGGCTTTCACCTTCAAGGTGCTTCGGCTGGAGATGTAATATCCTTTGCGGGCTTAACCAGCGGAAACCCTGTCTTTGCTCCATTAGCCTTTGTAGCCTTGGGAAGTATAGGAGTACTAACAACTTTAGATGATCGTCCCGCTCAAAGAAACTATAATTTAACGCAAAAAACACGTTGGCTGCTTCTCGCAACAGCATTTTGGTTCCTTGCTACTGCTCTAGTTTCCTATTTCGACCACGCTCACACGGGTTTCAGAAATATGTATACCTTAATTCCCTTCTACTTGGGGCTCTTTGCCGCTATAACCTTGTTTCTACAAGCTTATAGCCGTCCTGATCCTGGCCTCTCTTTTCTTTTGGGAATAACTATGCTGCTCAGTTTCATGGTAGGGTTGTTGGGCTTTGCCTTTCACCTTAGTGTCGATTTAGCAGGTCGTGGTAGCTTTCAATGGTCAAGGGTCTTTTATCAAGCCCCTGGCCTTGCTCCCCTCTTATATTGTGATTTGGGAGTTTGGGGA
Organism: Bacillota bacterium; assembly: GCA_030706025.1. Lineage (GTDB taxonomy): Bacteria > Bacillota > Desulfitobacteriia > Desulfitobacteriales > Desulfitobacteriaceae > Desulfosporosinus. Next base: position 2,675 of record JAUZPJ010000241.1, read on the forward strand.
GCCCTGGTCTTCTTAGATCCTACAGACGAACCTTCTTCATCTGAATCCATTGCCGACTAATAGACTGATTACCCTTGTAACAGAAAATAACCTCGCCACTTCTGGACGAGGTTATTTTTAAACATTACTGTGTATTATTCATACTTTTTATTCATATATTTCTTGCGCACGTAGCTTGAATAACAGACTGCTAAAGGATTATTACCTAACACACGATCCTTAACAGCGTAAGTGGTGACCGGTGCTTTCGAGTACTTATTAAATAACATATCATGGCCGACGCATAAGCCTACTGCCAAGTTTAGTTCGGTTTCATCTTTATTCAGTATTTTTGCTTGTAGTACAGGGTCACAAATAACTTCAATTTTGTCCTCTTTTACTTTAGGAATATTATAATCTTCTTTCTTAAGTCCGCCTATTTTACAACAAGCAGAATATACCTCAAAATGTTGAGATAAAATCTTCTCTAGAACCGAAGCTTCATCGACTAAGCCTATACAAAAAGCCATACCAATTTTCTTATAACCCTGCCTCTTTGCAAACATAATGACTTCATCAAGTCGAGTAAGGTTGTTACCATATTCAGCCTGAAAACAACCGCTTGATTGGTGAAAAGGTTTATTTGCTTCCTCTAAATATTCATCTAGAGTATATTTACCCCCTGTGCAATCAAAGCCTTCCTTATCGCACATATTTTTAGTTTTCATTTTACAAGAAGCACATTTCACTTTTTAAGACCTCCCGTTTTCACATTTCTTAAGACTCAATCTTTTATTGGTATTAGATATTAACGCCAACGAGTAGTAACACATACTTTAGACCAATGTAGAACAAGACAAGCGCAAGAAACATTTTCATATAACGAGCATTGATATACTTAGATACTCGGGCTGCTACTACCGTACCAATAGCAACACCGACTAATTCAAAGGCTAAGAATGTAACATCTATTTGACTGCCCATAGAAATATAGTTAAGAATACTGGTTGAAGATGAAACTAATATTGAAAGAACGGATGTCCCAGCAACAATGTACATTGGGAATCCCATCACACTCGTCATAAACGGAACTAATAAGAATCCACCGCCGACCCCAAGGGATGCAGAAAGAATTGCCACGACAAGCCCTGTAATAAAGACGATTATAGCATTATATTTAAATTCTTGACCAGCAAAGGTAAAGGTATTTTGAATACCAACTTTACTAAATTTAACACCAATTTCCTTAATCTCGTTCATTTTACCAGCAGCTTTGAGTTCTTTGACCTTTGCGGCGAAGTTATTATTGGCTGTTTTTACCTCTTTTTGGCCGTTTATGAATTTGGCTGTGCACTCATAGGCAATACGTATTGAAATGCCCAAGGTGACTATGCCAAAGAAAGGTTGGAAAGTTTTCATCTCTTTTAACAAAGACGATGAAAGAGTGGAACCAATTATCGCACCAACAATTCCGCCTAAACCTAGAGCAACAGCGGTAGGTACAACAATCCGCTTCTCGCGAAGATACAAAGGAGTACCGACAATTGGGCTAACAAGTGTCAATATCTGATTCATAGGCTTGACCATATTCGCCTTCTTGAGACCGAAGATACTCATATGTCCTACCCCGGCCAAAATACCACCGGCAGCACCTACAGACGTGAAAACATATCCAACAAAGATACCCCAAAGGATCAGACTAATTGGATTAGCATCTACACCAGCCATTGAGAAATGCATAAAAACTTCCTCCCTATTTTTCAAATTTTCTTAGCTATCGAATGACCCGAAAAAAGATATTCCCTAAATTTAGATAACCAAGCTCTAATTGGATTTATTAACAATTGACCAAGGTTAAATATGAAGTAAGAAAGCAGGTACGCGGCAAGTATATTTACCTTCCAATTAACTATTGGTACTGTAATGTTTTGCCACCTTAAACTAATAACCCAAATTATAAGAACATGAGGGACTAATTTATAGACGGAATCGACCACTACTGCCGTAAGATAATCAAAAAAAACTTCCTTCATTTCCACTTGAATGGACCTATAAGCTACAGCGTCTTCAATCTCTACTGCCACATTCGATAGTTCATCCAA
>JAUZPJ010000242.1 GCA_030706025.1 Bacillota bacterium
TATGCTTGGAAAGTATATAACGCAAGTTAATACTTTCTGATAGTAGAACGAAAACTTAAAGCCTCCGAATGCGATTCTAAAGGAATTAAATCTTTCAAACTTTTTCAGAGGCAAATAGTACCAACAACCTGTTAAGAGATGTTCTAACCTTAAAGGGTTAATTCTGTTTCTTCAGTAATACGCTGGCGCAGCTCTAAAAACGCCAAATCAGTAAAATCTCTAGGTCGCGGCAAGTCAACTCGATGAATTTTATGCATTCTGCCAGGCAGTTTGCCATCCAAAACAATAATCCGATCTCCTAGGTAAATAGCTTCATCAATATTATTGGTTACGAAACAGACCGTCTTTTTTTCGATCTGCAAAATTCTCGCGGTTTCCTGCTCCATTTGAATACGAGTTTGAGCATCTAGTTGCCCAAAGGGCTCGTCCATCAATAAGATATCCGGGTCATTGGCCATAGCCCTGGCTATACCAACACGCTGTTTCATTCCTCCGCTAAGTTGATGGGGAAAGGATTTTTCAAAGCCTTTTAGACCGACCAGTTCAATATAATGACGGGCTATATCATGACATTCTGATTTCGGCAAACCTCTTAATTTTGGCCCCAAAGCTATATTACTTAAGACCGTTTTCCAAGGGAAAACCATATACCTTTGAAAGACAATCCCGACATGCCGACCGGGACCAGTAACTTCCTTACCATCGACCAAAACCTTTCCGGTAGTGGGTTTCTCTAATCCGGCGATCATTCGGAAAAGCGTGGTTTTGCCTGATTGACCAGGGCCTAAGATAACGACTAATTCATTTTCCACAATTGTAATATCTATCTTTTCTAAAACCGGCAGTTCTTTACCGTTTTCGTAGAATGATTTCGTTACACCAATACATTCAATCTTCTTCTTTAATGCATTTCCACTTTCCATGGACATACCCACCTTTCTAAATAGCTTAACCCAGCAGAAATAGCAAAGGCGGTTATGGCTATGACTACCATCCCAGCAAAAATCATAGCTGTATTACTTTGGTTCATGCCGCTCACAATAATAAATCCTACCCCTTCTCGGGCACCGACTAATTCTGCAGCTAAAACACTGGCCCAAGCCATACTTAAGGAAATTTGCAAGCCCGCAAATATTGTTGGGAAAGATGCAGGAAACATAACTTGGAAGATTTCGTGGCGACGATTACCCCCGAGCATACGGATAACATGGTATAGTTCTCCATCAACGACCCGAATGCCATTATAGCAATTGATGATTAAGGGCACTATTGCCCCAATCAATATAATAAAAACCTTTGAAGTCTCACTAATTCCAAACCAGAGAATAGCCAAAGATATCCAAGAAATAGGCGGCATAGGCTTAAATAATTCGAAAATCGGTCGAATGATTGCATTTGCTAAAGGACTAAAACCCATTAAAATCCCTAAGGGTACTCCAATAACGGCTGCAATTAAAAACGCAATGATAACCCGTCTAAAACTAATATACAAATGTCCAAATAACGTATGCCCTGCAAGTTTATGTGTAGCCATCTTTCCTAATTCTTGCAGCACTTGAATAGGTCCAGCCATTTGCTGATTATGAAATCCGGTTATGTGCATCCATTGCCATAGTAAGAAGAAAATAATGAGAGACAGTACATAAAGAACTTTTTTATTACCGAAAACTCTAGTAAGCAGAGACTTAAAATTACTTTGATCCGTCGAAAGTTCATTCGAAAGTTCAAAATTGCTCATCGGCTATTACCTCCTAACCCCGGCAACTAAACGCCTTTCAATTCTGTTAACGACAAAGCTTATCAGGACACCGGTTAAACCCACCATGAACATGCCTAACACTACTAAATCCACCCTCATGAGACGTCGTCCGACATTAATCAAATAACCAAGTCCCGTATCTGCCGCAACTAATTCAGCTGCTACGAGGCTTGTCCAGGCACCTGCCAGAGCAACTTGTAACCCACCGAATACCATGGGAAGCGCCGATGGAACACAAACGTTCCAAAATATTTCCCAGTTGGAGGCACCGTAAGCCCGGGCCATTCGAATAAATGTTGGGTTAGTCAAACGTACTCCTGTGTAAGAATTAATGACGCTTGCAACTAGTGCAGCGAAAAAGATGATAAATGCTTTACTGCTAATTCCAATACCAAACCAGAATATCGCTAAGGGGATCCAAGCAACTGGTGGAATAGGCCGAATCAGTTCAAAAATCGGGCGTGCCAATCCATCAACAATTGTAAACCAACCCATGGCTAAGCCAAGAGGAATTCCAATCACTAGGGCTAATACATAGCCAAACAGGGCTTCTTCAAGACTTACTAAGGTATGAGTTATTAAGGTTGCTCCATCCGGGTCCACGGCGTTGATCTTAACGAAAAACAGTTTAACAACCTGAGTAGGCGTAGCCAGTAAATCATTCGTAATGATATTGAATTTAACGACTAACTGCCAGAGTATAAAAAAGCATACTAAGCTAGCAATTGAAATTATCGTTAATCCAAATTTGTTTTTTTCGGATATTATCATAGTTATCCTCCATGTCTTTTAAGTCCGCTATGAACCGTCTTAATTTAGAGGTTCTGATATTACTGCTGATGCGTTCGATCCGGTATGCCGCCGTATAAAGAAAACTTGGCCGGCGCCGAGCCTCTGGCGAAGGCGGCAGCCCTAGTTGCACTTATGCTTGGAAAGTATATAACGCAAGTTTATACTTTTTGATAGTGCAAGATATTTGTGCCAACGGCACCATTTATTAACATTTAATGGTGCCGTTAGCGGCTTAAGCATAATTCACAATTCACCTTAAGATCGAACGTTATTTGCTTACTCCTTGATCTTTGGCTAATTTCTCTATGAAGGTGGTATTAACAAAATTACATTTAATGAGTTGATCATGTTCCTGCTGAGTAAACTTCCCGCCTTTGGTGAAGGCATCAGCCGCATTGACTAAAAGTGATTCAACTTGGCTAGGTCCTTTAGATTTGTCGAACCATTGTAATTGATTTTTGAGGTCATACGTAAGGTGCAGCTTCATGTCAGTATCTGCTGTCTTCTTATCCCAGGTTAAAGCACTCCACTCATTCAAATACTTAATGTATTCTTCTGAAAGATTAGCTTCATTCTTTTTCAGTTCAACCTCTTTTTTCATATAGGCATCTAAAAACTTTGCTACTAAGTCAGGATGTTCATCACAGAATTTTTTATCTGCTACAAGGAAAATAACCGCTGGTGCTTTAGCAGATTTCGCATCTGCGACAACCTTCCATCCTTTATCAAATCCTTGATACGTGAATGGCGACCACATTACTGCAGCATCACCTTTACCGCTCTGATAAGCGGATAACATTTGCGGCTGTTCCATATTGGTAATGTGTACATCTTTCTCGGTAAGCCCCAACGCTTTAAGATAATTAATCAACAAAACTTCCCCAGTCGTTACCGTTGAAACAAAGATATCTTTTCCTTTAATATCTTGAGCTGATCCATAGACATCCGGATACTCTGAATTTGCTCCCTTTGTTTTTAAAATAGGACTATCGGGACGAGCTAGAATAGCGGTTGCCAAAGACTCATCATCTGCAATACCGATGAGTTGAAGATTGCTTTTTAAGGAACCGACCATGGCGGGGGTAGGACCAACTGCGGCAATATCCCATTGACCGGCAGCTAAGGCTTCAATTTGCTGTGGGCCCGAATCAAAATAGGTCATTTTAAGTTTAAAGCCATTTTTAACATCATCACCTGTTTGGGAAAGTTCCCATGTGGGCCAAGTATCGTAGGCCCCCTGTTGGGCAACTCTAATTGTCGGAACATCTTTACTTTGCGACGAGGATGAGGATGAGGATGAAGACGACGAGGATGGCGCTGAGCTTCCGCACCCAGCTAAACTAAAAATAACCAAAGCAGTCGCAAAAACAGCCGTAATACGTTTAAAGCTTTTTTTCATTATTAACCCTCCAGCACATAATAATTTGTGTGTTTAAGGCTATCTACACTAGACAAGCGTCATTGCAATCTCTTACCACCAACGAATGAGTTCTGTAACTTGTTTTCTTATCCCAATGAATGCTGGATCAAGAGGATTACGGGGTCTGGGTAAATCAACAATAATCTCAGATTTAACCGTGGTAGGTTTTGTACTTAGAATTAGAATTCGTTCAGCCATGTATACTGCTTCCTCAATATTGTGAGTAACAAAAATGACTGTATTTTTAAACTCTTTCCAAATCCTAACCAATTCATCTTCTAAGTAATACCTTAACTTGACATCCAATTGACCATAGGGCTCGTCCATAAGCAAAAGATCGGGATTTACGGCAAAAGCTCTGGCAACTGCAATACGTTGCTCCATACTTGAAGAAATTTGGTTAGGATAAAGATCGGCACAATCTTCTAACCCAACAAGTTTTAATGTTTTGTCGAGCCTACTTTTTGCCTCCGCCTCAGGAACCTTTTTAACCTCCATACCATAGGCAACATTTTGCCTTACAGTCCTCCAGGGCATACAAGATGGTTCCTGAAAGACAAAAGAAATGTTATGCTTTTTTGGGTCTGCTACTTCTCCGTCAATGTAAATATTCCCCCGTGTTGGCGGATGCAGCTTGGACAGCAGATTTAAAAAGGTTGTTTTTCCGCATCCTGTTGGTCCAACAATACAGAGAAACTCTCCTTGTCGTACCGAAAAATTAATATCATCTAAAACAACTAAATCTCCGAATTGTTTGGTCAAATTTGTAACAACA
>JAUZPJ010000243.1 GCA_030706025.1 Bacillota bacterium
AGAAATAATGCTTATATATAATGGAGTACTAAATATGCAAAACTTAAAAAGGGCTAAATTGAGCATAGACGAAATAGAAGAAGCCGTTAGAGAACATGGTGTATCAGAAATAAAGGACGTAAATTTAGCTGTACTAGAGGTAGATGGCAATATTAGTGTATTGTCTGATAATTATAATAATAAGAGTGTGAAGAGGCGTAAAGCACACAAGACCATCAATAAGAATACATAATAATGCCCACACTCTTTAGGCACAGCGATGAATCACTTGTTTTACGGTCAATAAACTTCTATAATCGAAATTTATGCCCCCTCTAAATATTAACAATTTGTTATTTTCTAATAAAGGCATTAATATAACGGTATACAAATTTCTTTAGAAAACTTAGGGTCTGGCCATCTCGGATATGTGTTGCATAGATGGTGAAATTATTCACGAGTGTTTTTATTCCCAAAGTTAAGACAGGCTAAATCTGAGGAGCCGGTCATGAAATTATCCGGATAAACCATAAAGAGAACGAAAAAGGAGGGCAAAATTTCATGAAGCGAAATTTAATACCCAAAACTAGCTCATTCCCACAACGACAACACCAGTTTCACGTTGGCGAGCGTGTTAAGACAAGTAATCACCGCATTGGAACTATTGTTCGTATCGATCGGGACGAATTAGGTGTCTTTATTGTAGCCCAGTTGGATATTATGTCTGGCGAATTTGTATATGACCCTGACGATCTTTCCATAATCCAATAACATATTTATAAAACGTGTTGTACACCTTAAGGTGGAGTCCATGTTTACCATTAAAGTATCAAACCCTTATTAACAAGATCATCCAAGACTAGTACATCTGTAGAAAATGCAAGCACTATGTTTTGTTCTTTGATCTCTGCAGTTGAAAAGAAATCTAGTGCTTCGATATCATCTCCTGGAGCTATTTTTCCTCTGTATTCTTCGACTAAAAACCATATTCCCACAGTGTGCTGGGCAGGATTATGGAAATTTGAATGTATATCGAAGACTGTGCTTAATTTGATATCTAGATTTGTTTCTTCTTTGATTTCTCGGATCAAGGCTCCTCTGGCATCCTCGTAATACTCCACATACCCGCAGGGAATACACCACATATCACGATAGCTTGAATTTCTCCTTCCCAAAAGAATCCTTTTATCGCGAATAATTATGGCAGCAACTCCTACAGCAGGATTCTGATAGAATATTCTATTGCAATTGACACATTGCGGTCTGCTAAGGGAAAATGTTTCTTCCAAGGATAGTTTGCCACCACAATGGGGGCAAAATTTGTACCGCATATTGTTTTCATAGATCTTTAACTCTTCTGAATTCAGTTCTTTCACCTACTCTTTATCCAGAACATGCAATTCCTGTGCATTTGTCCGATTATCAGCATGTCAGTTGTTTAACCTAATCCTATGATATAACGGGAAACGCGTTGTGACTAAGTATAATCAGTAACGATTAGATTTCTTTTAGTTTTAGCCCGATACAATGCATAATCTGCCCTAGATATAAGAGAGTCTATGCTTTCAGATTCTGTGCAATCTAACGAGGCTATACCAAAACTTGCCGTTAAGCGAATCTGCTGGGAGTTAACAATAATCGCTGTATTTTCAACCTTTGACCGTATGCGTAGTGCTATGGCTACTGATTCATCGATATCAATATTTGGCAAGTAGACGATAAATTCATCCCCTCCATATCGACCAAGTACGTCATAGGGGCGAAGACTCTCCGATATGCATAAAGCAAATTTCTGTAAAACGAAATCTCCTGTCAAATGTCCATAAGTATCGTTAACTTCCTTAAAATAGTCAATATCGATGAGCATTATTCCAGTGATTGTTTTCTCGAATTTAGCTCGTTGTTGTTCTTGCAATAAACGCTGAATAAAGCCTCTGCGATTCAGAGCGCCCGTTAAATGATCAGAACTAGCAAGACGAAGAGTCTCTTCTTGTATACGTCTAAGATTCTCCTCTGTTTCTTTAAAAATGGTTACATCCCTAATTATTGTGCTTGTCCAATTTTCCCCATTATTATCTTGGAACATGACTGAAGTACATTCACCTTGAAATTTGCGTCCATCTTTTTTAATAAAGGTGAGTTCACCTCTCGCTTCACCTTTTGTGGCTCTATCTTCTAGCATAATTTTTAGTCTTGGGTCTGAAATATCGATAAGGCCATCTCGGCCAATCCTACAAATTTCTTCTGCTGTTCTTTGGAACATGGTGCAAGTTGCTTTATTAACGCGGTGTATTCGGCCATCAGGGCTGGTTAATAGAATAGCATCCATGCTATTTTCGAAAATAAGACGGTAACAATCATCTATAGAAATAGAAAATGTCCCCATTTTTCTCCTACTTTCTTCTCTCTAGAATACTATTATTTTAGAATAAGTTTTTAAAAGCTTATAAGACACACTTTGTAGAGAAAAGAGGAAGTGAATCCGTGCACGTACCCGACATAACCTATGCAGGCCAAATGGATTCAAGAACAGCCAGAAATACATCGTTGTTTTTGCTTGTATTCTATGGAATTAACTATAACAAAGGGTAGGATCATTATAAACTGCAGGAATTAACCTAGATTGTTTGTAAGGACAATTGTAACAAGTTATCGTCTGAGTTTATAGAATAAATAGAGGTCTGTTAAAAGATGGAAGGGGGCTGAAAAACGAATGAACGGTTTAATCAAGTTGACACTCTGTCAAAACGGCTGCTGCCCTACGGTAGAATTTGATACGGACAGTGTAATTATCAAGGATGATTTTGGTGGAAAAGTAACCCTTACCCGTGATCAGTTTAAAATACTTTTAGATCGATGTCTGAACGTTAACGGTGAATCGTAATGCTTTTTCAAATGTTATTAACATTAAGTATTCGATTCTTTCTATTTGATTTTGTTCTATTTAAAGGTTTGAGAAATTACCTTAAGACAAAAGGATATTTTTTTAGAAAACTCCTTAGTTGTCCATTCTGTCAAGGATTTTGGAGCGGTTTGGGAGTCTTCCTGAGTAATAATTTGATTTCTCATAATCTAAATTTTTTACTAGCTATGTTGAGTTTCGGTTTTGTCACGGCTTATCTTAGCATGATGACTACTGCCATATTTTATCCTTTAATTGATAAGTACGAGAAAAATTATAGCACATTTAAATAATAAGTACCTAACGAAGGGCCTCGATTTAAGTCGAAGCCCTTCGTTAGGATACGTGTTGCGACCGCTACAATAATGGTGAAAATAGTCTTGCCCAAGACTCCTTTAAACGGTAAGATAACGGTCGTTTTACATAATCCTCCAATTTGATTTCTTGACTGTCTTTAAGATCTTTATAAAAGTCTGATTCTAATCGTTCAGCGAAATGATGATCGTATACGAAAGCGGTAATCTCATAATTAAGACTAAAACTACGAATATCAAAGTTGGTTGAACCAAGTGCACCGATTTCCCCGTCCAAAATCAATATTTTCGCATGAAGGAGCCCTTTTTGATATCGATAAATCTTGACGCCTACTTCCAAGAGTTCCTCAAAATAGGAATGAGAAGCCCAATAGGTAATCTTATGATCCGGAGTTCCTTGAAACAGGATCCTAACATCTAATCCACTGAGAGCAGCAGTTTTCAGAACCATATTTGTACTTTCATCGGGAATAAAATAAGGCGTTGCCAAATAGATTTTTTTTTCGGCACTCGATAAAGCGGAAAAGTAGATTAGCAAGGCGGATTCCCATTCGGCATCCGGTCCTGTAGCAGCAATTTGAATTAATTGATAACCAACTTGTTTTGGCTTCGGATAATGGCTCTTATCCCCAATTTCCTGTTTTGTGACACTATTCCAATCATTGAGGAAAACCATTTGTAGAACGTGAACAGCCTCACCCTCTAATTTTAAGAAATCATCTCGCCAAAACCCAAATCGTTTGTTTTTAGATATGTATTCATCGCCAACGTTTAACCCACCTAGAAAGGCTACTCGACCGTCAATTACAACGATTTTACGGTGGTTTCTAAGGTTTAAGCGACTCGATAAAAAAGGAAACCTAACTGGATAAAACCATTCGATCTCAATTCCCGAGCGTCTAAGTTTCTTAAAACGTTCAGTATGTGTTCGGCTGCCCAAACCATCTAACAAAATTCGGACTTTTACACCGGTTTTGGCTTTTTGAAGTAAAATCTTTAGTAATTCCTGCCCAATACCATCATCTTTGAAGATAAAATACTCTAAATGGATATGTTCCTTGGCTGTTTCAAGTTCCTTAAAAAGTGTATTAAACGTCTCTTTCCCGTTCGTTAGAACCTCAGTCCTATTATTACTTGTTAGCGGTGTGAAATTATTATTGAATAATAGCCTTACCAACTTATCCTTATAGGGGAAAGGAGCATCCGTGGAGAGGTTTACAGTTTTAAAATTTCCCGGGAAATTTTTTAACATATACAAGAAGCGTTTCTGACTTGCCCTTTTTTGGTGCAATCTATACTTACGGGAACCACGACCAAAGATAAAATAAAATAGAGCTCCAAATAGAGGTAAAATGCCGAGGACTAATAACCAGGCTATTGTTTTGGATGGATCTCTGTTCTCTAAAAAAATGACGGTACCCAGAAAAATAAGCTGAGTTAATGTTATAAACAAAACAAGCCAGATAAATATGTAGATATTACAGCCCTCCAAGGCAAATAAATCTATACTAGTCATTTTAAACGGTATCTTGACCCTAGG
>JAUZPJ010000244.1 GCA_030706025.1 Bacillota bacterium
CCAACCTTTATAATCCCAACTAGAAAGGTTGGTAAAGTAAAATGGAAAATAGCCACAAAGAGTCAAGAAAAAATAAGCGAACTTAATCAGATTATTCAGGAGACCCTCAGTATCAGCGGGGCTATACTTACAAAGGTTTTTACCAAAGAAAACGATGAATATGAGAAATTTAAAAAGACGAATGAAGAGGTTATTAGTCTGCAAATTAGGGAGTCCGTTGTCGGTAGATGGTTTAGAATGACCATAACTACCTTTATTTCTATTGGACCGATGCTAATTTACTTCTATGGAGGGTATTTATTTATTAAAGGTGAGATAACGATTGGAGGCATAATCACCTTTGTTGCTCTGCTAGGAAGACTTTATTTGCCAGTCTCCCAACTTTCAAATATTCAAATTGATATCACGAGGTCTTTGGCCTTATTTCAAAGAATTTTTGAGTATTTTGATCAGAAACAGGAGATAGAAGATCGCCACGATTCTTGTAGTCTTGATCTGATCGAGGGCCGGGTTGACTTTGAAAAGGTTTATTTCTCCTACAATCATCAGATCAGTGTTTTGAAAGATATTAGTTTTTCAGTAAATCCTGGAACCATGGTTGCTTTAGTTGGCTCAAGCGGTGCGGGTAAAACCACCGTAACAAATTTAATTCCCAGGTTATATGAAGTAGATAGAGGAAGCATAAAAATTGACGGTCGCGACATCAGGGATATAACGTTAGAGTCACTTCGGAAGCAGATTGGGACCGTCATGCAAGAACCGTATCTATTCAATGATACGATTGAAGAAAATCTAAGATATGGGAAAAAAGATGCTACGGAGGAAGAGATAATAACGGCCTGTCAAGCTGCACATATTCATGATTTCATCATGATGTTGCCGTATAAATATAAAACGTTGGTGGGAAACAGAGGCATCAAGCTGTCAGGTGGAGAAAAGCAAAGAGTATCTATCGCAAGAGTCATTCTAAAAAACCCGAGAATTATTATTCTTGACGAAGCAACTTCATCGTTAGACTCAGTATCCGAAATGTATATTCAAAAAGCCATGGTTCCTTTATTAAGTAACAGAACAAGTTTTGTAATTGCCCATAGATTATCGACTATTCTAGCTGCAGATCAAATTTTGGTGATCGAAAACGGAACTGTAGCAGAAAGTGGAAAACATGAGGAACTGATAAGAAGGGATGGCATCTATAGGAAAATTTATGATACACAGTTTAAAGTGCAGAAATCGGAGTGTTTATTAGGAAGTAGGTGATAAATATATGGGAAATGAGAGATTTAAAGTCGAATTTGATGTTCATTATTATGAGGTGAACCCTAGGGAGGAGGCCACGTCCCTAACGATACTACACTACTTGGAGGATGCTGCAATTGCCCATTCAGAGTCAGTCGGATATGGGGTCGGGCGTTTGAAATCCGAAAAACGCGCTTGGATCTTAAATCGTTGGCATCTCCAGATCAAGCGATATCCAGTATACGGGGAAAAGGTTATAATTGAAACTTGGCCGTCTAATTTCGAACGGTTTTATGCCACGAGAGAGTTCCTCATTAAAGATAATCATCAGAAAGTAATTGGTCAGGCAACGTCCCTATGGATCTTTATCAATACGGAGACTAAGCGTCCCTTAAGAATTGGACCTGAATTCCTAGATGCTTATGGATTAGAAAGCTTCCGAGCACTTGAAGACCCATTTGATCCGCTTAACGTTGTAAGTGAAGACGAGGGTAGTAGTGGAAGTGGACAGGCCTTTTTGGTTCGACGCAGTGATATTGATACGAATGGGCATGTTAATAACGCTAATTATCTTCAGTGGATGCTTGAGGTAATCCCTGAAGAAATCTATCAGAATCATCATCTTGCCGCCCTGGAGATTATCTACAAGAAGGAAACAACTTATGGATCTAGCATTCGCTCGCGGTGTTATTTTAAGGGTTTAAAGCAAACAAATCCTGAGTATGGGCATGTAATACATGATGAATCCGGGCAAGAACTAGCTATTGCCAGAACTGTATGGAATTAATTAGACGTGTTCCTACCTGGTGGGGTTATCGATAGGTAAACGAATGTTTTTTATTAGAACTTATTAATTTAAGCAGAGTAGATTCATAAGGTCTCGAAGAAAATGTTATTCTTCGGGACCTTATTTTAGTTTGAACTAATTTTTGGTGAATCTTTGAAATGGTACAAATTGTATAATTAAAAATCACGATATTGGCTTTTTTGGTCTAACAATTAGTTACTTATTTAAAATCTCCCGATTTGACCCAAAAGAGCGTAATTTGAGGCCAGCATACTATTCCATGACAATGGGAAGAAGGCAAGGGTTAATCTGAGACCGTGAAATTTGCACTATTACGCTTTTTTAGCTAAATTTTCGACTGATTAGTCATAACATAAAACGATTATGACCATATTGATATGCTATCGACACGGTCCTAACACAGTGATAACCTTTATGCGTGATATCATATTGAGCTTAAACGAAAGAAGGTGGACGAGATCATATTAAAGCATTTTGTTCCCTGCGCTGGGAGGCAAAATCAGGTTTACTCTCTTCAAATGGACGTTGATCCGGAAAGGCAAATCATGTTATGAATTAAGATCGGGGAAATAAAAAAAGCCGTCTTCAAAGGCTGCTAAGAAATTTGATCTTTGAAATTGTGCGATAATACTGAAAGGTGTGATTCGTGTGTCAAGTTTAGCGCTCAAAAAATATATACCCATTATTGAAACGATACAGGGGTACAAAAAGGACTACATTCGGAAAGACATCATTGCTGCCTTAACAGTCGCCGTGGTGGCAATTCCACAGTGTATGGCTTATGCACTGATCGCGGGTGTGAATCCTGTTTATGGTCTCTATACGGGTATCGTTTCAACGATTATAGGTTCAATATTCGGAAGTTCCAATCAATTGGTTACAGGACCGACTAATGCTATATGTCTACTCGTAGCAGGCACTATGAAGAATTATATGGGACTTGCTAACGCTTATCAAATGCTCTTCCTAATGACGTTTCTCGTTGGCTTTTTACAGTTAATATACGGTGTAATAAAGCTAGGTAAGGTAATCGATTTCGTGTCCCATACTGTCATTGTTGGTTTCACAGCTGGCGCAGGTGTGCTGATCGCTTTAGGACAGTTAAGTACTTTATTAGGCATGTCAATAAAGAATTCAGCCAATATGACAACGATGGAAAAAATGTATTATGTCTTTACCCATTTAAATCAAACGAACAGATATGCCTTGGGACTGGGAATAATGACGATGGTAATCATTGTCGTTTGCAAAAAGATTAGTAAAAACTTACCTGGTGCCCTAATCGGAATCACTGTTCCAATTGCATTCATCATTCTTTTTGCTCTGGAAACGAAAGGGGTAAAACTTACCGGCAATATTCCTTCCTCGTTGCCTCCTTTCAAGATGTTACAATTTAACGTTGGTTCCATACAGAGTATTCTAAGCGGGGCTTTCGCAATTTCAATCATAGGATTGGTAGAAGCGATATCAATTTCTAAATCTATTGCCAGTACCTCACGGCAGAAAATTGATGCGAATCAGGAATTTATCGGACAGGGTCTGGCAAATATAGTGGGGTCATTCTTTCAGTGTTTTCCTGCCTCTGGTTCCTTTTCGCGGTCAGCAATCAACTATATAAACGGAGCGGCTAGCAGATTTTCAGGAATTATGTCGGGCGTGGCCGTTGCACTAGTTCTTCTTTTCTTTGCGCCGTATGCGAAATACATTCCTAGTCCCTGCCTTGCCGGTGTATTAATCATCACAGGGTACAATTTGATCGACCGAAAAGAAATCAAGGAAGTTGTAAAAGTAGGTAAATTCAAATCGGATTCGATAGCAATGTGGGTAACATGTTTTGCAACAATTTTAATGCCAGATCTTGATTATGCAATTTATACAGGAATTGCTCTATCCCTTGCTTTACATCTTAAAGATACAAAAAAAGTGCCGCTAAAAATTCTTATTCCAACACAGGGAAAAGAATCGGAAATTATTGAACAAGAAATTACTTCAGTTAAGGATAAGGTAGATATTCTAATTATTCAAATTGAAGGAAATCTCTATTTCGGTTCGGCCTCAGACTTAGAAGAGAAACTGGATAGCTTAGTCAATAAATCCAAAGTGTTTATCTTAAGAATGAAGTACATGGCATCGATTGATTTGACGTCACTTCATGCTTTAAAAGTTTTTATTAGAATGGTAAAAGAAGCGGGTGGAAACATTATTATTAGTGGTGTGAAATCAGATTTTAACTCAATGCTGGAGAATTCAAACCTTGCTTCGGATATTAGTAATGAAAATATCTTTATGTCAGAAAACGAGATTTTTGCCTCTACCAACAGCGCCTTAATGAGAGCAAGAGATGTTATTGGCAGTGATACCAGCTTCGTCCCAAAGAAATCAGCAACGAGTACTGTATCAAATTCCGATTCACTAAAAGGGGTGAACACCGGCGCACTTTAAGATTAATTTTTTGTCGATTGCCTGCCCTTTAAATGAGCCTTGAATTTAAGTTAGGGAGTACAAACTCACGATAAAATTAGGATTTTGTACGCCCTAACTGTTTCGACGTTTCGAGGTAAGGAATTTCGACTATCCTGAAGGCATAATGACGGATCGACCGGTA
>JAUZPJ010000245.1 GCA_030706025.1 Bacillota bacterium
AAGCTCCGCGGCGATAGCCAAAAAGTTCAGATTCCAAGAGTTGTTCGGGAATAGCAGCACAGTTAATACTGATAAATGGACCGACTTTACGCTTGCTCAATTTATGTATTTCTTTAGCAAGAACATTTTTTCCGGTTCCAGACTGGCCGGTAATTAAGACGGTAGTATCTACCGGAGCTACTCTCTGGGCCATTTCCATACAGTATTTCATTTTTTCACTGCAAAAATGAAAGCCTTCAAAAAATGTCGTTTGTTTTTGCTTTAACTCGTCAACTTCAGTCTTGTACTGTTCAACTAGTTTCTTCGTTTTCTCCAAATCCTGTTTTAACAGTTCGATCTGGGTTTTATCACGGCTGTTCATCACCACAAAATCAATTTCACCTTGTTCATCTAATACAGGTGTAGCTGTTACCACTAATTTCTTGCCAAAACGTGTCTCTTGTTCTAGTGTAATACGTTTTTTTTCTCGAAAAACGATCGGAGCAAGAGCAGGGGTGTAATAGCCTTGGGCAACTAAATAATGAACTGTTTTGCCGATAACTTCAGAGGGTTTGAGTCCGTAATGCCTTTCGCAAGCTTCGTTTACATAGAGCACAATGCCTTTGTTGTTAATTACGAAGATTTCGTCAAACGAATTTTCTAAAATTGCTTTAAATTGAGCTTGTGACAATTCAAGGTTTTCCGCATCAAAATTTGCTCTATTAGGAATATTCATTTACATTACCTTCATTTCTTGTAATTAAAGTCATAAAGACTCTAAATAAGTCGAAATATTTCGATTTAAGTCTGACCGACTTAAATTATAAGTCAAGTATTTGCAAATTGCAATAATTTATTGAAAATTGTATGGTATGAAAATTGCAATATATTAAGGCTATCCAACGGCTACTAAATTACCAGGAGGTGAGGCAAGGATTCAGAAGATTGTTGAGTTTTATTGAAATAATTAAATGGGGGTTGAAGACAATTAGTAGTACAAGTACAACGAAAATTATCAGCTCTGCGCAGTCATCTGCAAAAAAGAAAATTGAACCGTGGGTATTCTTCCCACCGCTGATTTTCGTAATCCTGTTTGTGACATGGATATTTAAGAACAGCCCGGAGATGGTAGCAAAGCAACTGGCCTATGCTTATACGGTTGTGACAGATAAACTGGGCGGAGCCCTTGAAATCTACGTCTTTTTCCTGTTCCTGCTTTGTATCTTTTTTGCTTTCGGTCCATATGCTAAGAAACGGTTAGGTCAGGAGAAACCGGAATTTAGCACCATGTCCTGGCTCGGCATGATCTTTACCTCTTTTGCCGGTCTGGGTGTGTTAACTTGGGGAACATTTGAGTTCTTTTATTACATTCAGACGCCACCTTTTGGGATCGAGGCCTTTAGTAAGGAATCTTACCAGTGGGCCGTTGCTTATCCCTTATTTCACTGGGGCTTTATTGCCTGGTCGATGAACACCATCTTCGGTCTCATCTTTGCTTACATGTTCTTCGTCAAGAAAAAGGATGTGGTTCGGCCGAGTTCAGCCTGTGAGACCTTGTTTGGGGAACGATTAATTAAAGGTTGGCTGGGAAAGCTAATCGATATACTCTTCGTTATCGGCTTTGTTGGTGGTGTAACTACCTGCATAGGGGTAAACGTTCCGACAATCATCGGTTTGGTGACCAAAATATTTGGTGTGAAGAATAACTTGACTCTTAATGCCATTGTTATTCTCTCCTGGTCCGCATTTATGGTGATACTTCTTGCTACCGGACTGAAAAAAGGTGTACGTTTGCTTAGTGATTTTCGGGTTTATTTTGGTTTTGCCCTGTTAGCATTTATCTTTCTCTTTGGACCAACTTCGCAGATCCTTAACGGATTTACAGATAGCTTTGGCCTGGTGATGCAGAACTTTACCCGGATGAGTTTGTACACTGATCCTTATTACAAATCCGGAATGCCCCAGGGATGGACAATCTTTTATTGGGCTTGGTACCTTGCTCTGGTGTTACAGTGCGGTATATTCATGGGCCGGATTTCCAGAGGACGAACTGTACGCGAATTTGTAATCGGTTCCTTGCTGGCTGCTACTGCTGGAAGTTGGATATTCTTTGCCGTGTTCACGAATTTTTCTATGTCGGTTCTCCAATCAGGGACCGTGCCCATAGCGGATATCTTGGCCAAGAGCGGCCAAGGGGACGCAATAGTAGCAATTTGGTCCAAGCTGCCGCTAAGTGGAGTATTAATTATTTTCCTCTTAATTTATGGTTATATCTCCATGCAAACTCTCCTCAACGGCGCAACCTATACACTTTCTATGGTTACTTTTAAAGAGCTGAACGGAGAAGAGGAACCACCGCTTTGGAGCCGGATTTTCTGGTCCGTTACGCTGGGAATTGTTGCTGTGGCCATGGCTTATGTCGGGGGTATTAAATCTTCCCAGACTACTACAATTATTGGTGCTTTACCGATGTTTGTTATTACTGTCTTAATTTTGATTTCATTTTTTAAAGATATTAAAACGTGGTCTGCTGAAGAAACAGATAAAAAGGCAAATAATTTATAATAATAATTAGCCTTTATCCGTGCCAAGCAATAATTTCAAGAATTATTAAGAATGCCTATCACTGTTGCAGGTGCTAAGTTGCCTGCAACAGTTTGATTGTGCAAAACTCAAGTCTTAAATCGTAACACAATAAGCAAGTCCACTAAGACAGGAGTTGTCGAGCGTCTTGTTGAGCATGGTTATGAACATCCAGTTACAAAGTAATTACTAGTTCTGCGCTTGCAAATCAAGGACTCAGTATTTTGAAGTCATATGGACTTAGGAATTAAGTCATTGGGACTTAATAAGACTTCTGACTCTGTCGTAAATGCGTCAAACTTAAGTTTTTAGTCTAATTTCTCGAAAATTATCGTTTAAAATTATTATTTTAGAGTCGAAAAATGTTGGCACGTGAATTGCAATGTCATATTAGAGAGAATTATGATAGTTCTCAATATATTAAAATAATTCAATAGGAGGTTTTTAAAAATGAGTGATTTTGCACAATTAGCTCAAGCTGTATTTAAGGGGAATGCCGAATCTGTTAAAGGTCTTACTCAAACTATGATCGATGCTGGTGTAGCCCCATTGGAGATAATTTCTCAGGGTTTGGTTGCTGGCATGGATATCGTTTCTCCAAAATTTAAAGCCGGAGAAATGTATGTACCCGAAGTAATGATGTCCGCACGTGCCTTGGGAGAAGGTATGAAGATGGTAAAGCCGCTGATTGCAAATTCAGATGTTGCAGCGATTAAAACAATCGTTGTTGGGACTGTTGCCGGAGACTTACACGACATTGGTAAAAACCTAGTAGTTATGATTTTGGAAAGCGGCGGATTTAATGTAATTGACTTAGGTGTAGACATTTCTCCGGCTAAGTTTGTTGAGGCTGTTAAGGAGCATAATGCTCAAATCCTTGGCATGTCTGCCCTGCTAACAACCACCATGCTGAGCATGAAAGATACTATTGATTTGCTCAAGGAAGAAGGACTCCGTGATAAGGTGAAAGTACTTGTTGGCGGTGCTCCTGTTTCTAAGAATTTTGCCGATGAAATCGGCGCTGATGCTTATTGCGCGGACGCTATGGCCGCTAAGGACACAGCTGCAAGTATCTTAAACTAGAACGGAGGACATGACGTTGTTAATTGTTGGTGAATTAATCAATACTAGCCGCAAGGCAATTAATGAAGCAGTTGATAAAAAGGATGCAGATTATATTAAAAAAATTGCCTTAGACCAGGTAGAGGCTGGGGCTGATTATATCGATGTTAATTGCGGTACTAAGGTATATAACGAAGTGGAAACCATGGAGTGGCTAGTTAACACTATTCAGGAAGTCATCCAAGTTCCCCTTTGTATTGACAGTCCTAATCCCAAAGCATTGGAAGCTGGTTTGTCCTTGTGTAAATACGGGCAGCCAATGATTAACTCCATTACTGATGAGAAAGAGCGCGTAGAGGTTGTTTTGCCCCTTGCATTGAAATATAAGGCTAAACTTGTAGCCCTGTGTATGGATGATACCGGTATGCCGGAAACTGCCGAAGACAGGATGAGGGTTGTTAAAAGTCTTTATGCTAAGTTAAATGCCGCGGAAATTCCCGATCAGGATATCTATTTCGACCCCTTAGTAAAACCTATCGGTAGCGTTGATAAGGCTGGCGACGAGGTACTGGGCACTATTAAGGCGATTAAGGAAAAATACCCAGATGTTCACTTTATGTGTGGTTTAAGTAATGTTTCCTATGGTTTGCCCAACAGAAAAGTTTTAAATAGGATCTTTGTTGCTCAGACAATGACCTTAGGAATGGACGGTTATATTTTAAACCCCACTGACAAGGGAATGATGGGAACACTTGCTGCCTCTCAAGCCCTGCTTGGACAGGATTCCTACTGCATGAATTATATAACTGCTCATAGAAAAGGTCTCTACGAGGAATAAAATCTAGCCTGAAAGGTGGTTGTTCAGGTGCTAAAGACAAAATTAGAAGTTCTAAGTTCTGACGATTTACAACGTGTTCATCAAGCATCATTAAAGATCTTAAGCGAGACTGGCGTGGTATTTATGAATGATGAATCGCTGGAAATCTTTAAGAAACA
>JAUZPJ010000246.1 GCA_030706025.1 Bacillota bacterium
AGTCCATCCGCTAAATGTTCCAACGTCCCGACTCCGCCGCTAGCAATAACGGGTATGGATACAGCTCGGCTTACTGCCCTGGTCAGTTCTAACTCATAGCCTATCTTAGTCCCGTCTCTGTCCATTGAAGTTAGGAGAATTTCCCCGGCACCTAGAGCTTCAGCTTCAGCGGCCCATTCCAAAACGTCCTTACCCGTTGCTGTTCTTCCCCCATGAATATACACTTCCCAGCTTCCCGGCGCCGTGCTGCGAGCATCTATGGCCACCACGATACACTGACTTCCGAAAGCATGAGCCCCTTCTTGAATGAGACGCGGGGTTTTAACGGCTGAGGTATTCAACGATACTTTATCTGCACCGGCACGGAGCATTTTCCGTATATCGTCAATGGTCCGCAAACCACCGCCAATTGTAAACGGAATAAAGACTTGTTCGGCAGTTCGACGTACCACATCGACCATAGTTTCCCGTTTATCTGACGACGCAGTAATGTCCAAAAAAATTAGCTCATCGGCACCTTCTTTGTCATAAAGGGCAGCAAGTTCAACCGGATCGCCCGCATCACGCAGCTGAACGAAGTTCGTTCCCTTGACTACCCGTCCATCATGAACGTCTAAACAGGGAATGATCCGCTTACTTAACATATCATTCCTACTCCTTCATACCTCTAGTTTAATATCAAAATCTTTTATAGATATCTCTACTTAAGATAAAATTCTTCCTAATTACTTGCTTCACCATGAGCGACCGACAAGGCTTCCTTCAAGGTAAAGGCCCCACTATAGAGTGCCTTTCCTGTAATGGCCCCTTCAATGGAGATTCCTTTCAAGACCTCAACCTGCAAGTTGCGCAAATCAGCTAAGGTTGAAATCCCGCCTGAAGCAATTACATTTAGTCCAGTTTCCTGGGCCATCTGAACAGTGCTCTCTATATTAGGTCCTTGCAGCATGCCATCCCGAGCAATATCTGTAAAAACTACACTCTGAATCCCTACATCTTTCATGGCTTTACCAAGGTCGATGGCCCGCATTTTGGTTGTTTCCGCCCAGCCCTGAACTGCAACAAAGCCTTCTTTAGCATCTATACCTACAATAACACGTTTTCCATACTGGCGCGCAGCTTCAACAACCAATTCAGGGTTTTTAACAGCGACCGTTCCTAAAATAACTCTTTCGACTCCCAACTCCAGCAGCTCTGTGATCCGCTCCATTGTACGGATTCCACCACCGACTTGAATTTTCAAAGAAACACTCTCAACAATTCTACGTATCGTCTCATCATTGACTGGTTTCCCTGAAAAAGCACCATTTAAATCAACGATATGTAAATACTTAGCTCCTTGACTCTCAAAATCCTTAGCGACTTCAACTGGATTATCAGCGTAAACCGTCGAATCTTCCATCCTTCCTTGTAGCAATCGGACTGCTTTCCCCTCTTTTAAATCAATAGCCGGAAAGAGCAGCATAATCATTCACCCACTTTCCGAAATTCGTTAATAAAGTAAGTCCCCAAGGACTTGATTTTTCCGGGTGGAATTGAGCACCCCAGACATTACCCTTACCTACAATGGCAGGAAAAACAACGCCATAGTCGCTGGTCGCAGCAATATCACGTTTCTCGCTGGGCTCAGCATAATACGAGTGAACAAAGTAAAAGTAGGATTCATTTGGAATCCCTTCTAATAATCGAGAGGGTTGCTGTTCTAGGTGTAAACTATTCCATCCCATATGCGGGATCTTCCTGCCTGGCGGGAATTTAATAACTCGCCCTGCTAACAATCCTAATCCTGCGTGTTCGCCATGCTCTTCCCCGATCTCAAAGAGAACCTGCATCCCAAGACAAATTCCTAAAAATGGCCGCCCGGATTTAGCAAACTGAATGATTGGCTCAATCCATCCTCCGCTCTTTAAGGCTCCCATCGCATCAGCAAACGCTCCAACTCCCGGAAGTATTAACCCAGCAACTCCATTCAGTTCCTCCGGGGAGGTCATAATTACGGCCTCAAAACCGACCTTTTCCAAAGCCTTTTCCACACTTCTTAAGTTTCCCCGTCCATAATCTATAATTCCTATCAATTCAATTCCTCCCGGAACTCAATCTCACTACACATTTACATTAATAAAAACATAGCACTCGGTCGCTATAGCACTCCTTTGGTTGAAAGGATGCCGCAATACCGAGCATTCTGGCGCAGGGCCAATCCAAGAGCTCTCCCTACCCCTTTAAACGCAGCTTCTAAAATATGATGACGGTTTTTCCCAGAAAGCTTCCTTATATGCAAAGTAAGTCCGCTCTGTACAGCCAAAGCGCGGAAAAATTCTTCGGCCATTTCGACTGGAAAATCACCGACCATACCGTCCGAACATTCCATATCCCAGACCAGATAAGGCCGATTCGACAGATCCAAAGCAACTTGGACAAGGGCCTCATCCATAGGAAGAAGGGCCTCACCTACCCTTTCAATCCCTACTTTATCACCGCAAGCTTCCTTTAGCGCTTGTCCGATCACAATACCACAATCCTCGATGGTATGGTGTGCATCGACTTCTAAATCACCGACTGCTTGTACAATAAGATCCAGATATGCGAAACGTGCAAAAGCTGTCAGCATATGATCAAAGAAACCAATTCCGGTCTTGACTTGTGCCTCCCCAGTTCCATCAAGATTCAAACGAACTCGAATTTCAGTTTCCTTAGTCTTTCGATCAATATAGGCTTCCCTCATGTTTGTCTCCTCTCCAAACCCTAATACTGAGATTGATTTATCTCTTGAATCACTTGCAGGAATCCCTCATTTTCCTCCGGCAGCCCTGCACTGATTCGCAGACATTTACCCAGAATCGGAAGGTCTCCCATGTTGCGGACCAGGAACCCTCGCTTTAGCAACTTGTCAGTCCACCCATCGGGATCACTCGGTTTAAAGAGAATAAAATTTGCCTTGGTTGGATAAACCACAACATTCGGGATCTGAGTTAATCGTCCATACAATTTTTGCGTTTCTGCTTTGATCTGCTGAATTTGCTCTTGATACTCCTTAACATAACCTAAGGCTAGAATTCCCACCTTCTGACTAAAGGAATTGACATTAAACGGCTGCCGCACCCGATTAATTAAGGAAATCGTCTCTGGTTGCCCCAGCAAGTATCCTAAACGCAGACCGGCCATACCGAAGGCTTTGGAAAATGTACGCATAATAACCAAGTTAGGATAATGATCTATCTCAGGAATGAGAGTCTCTCCGGAAAACTCGGCATAAGCTTCGTCAACAACCACAATCTTGCCGCTTTCCCGGACAAGTCGGAGAATTTCCTCTCTGGAAAACAATGAACCCGTGGGGTTATTGGGATTACAGACTATGATTACATGAGCTTCAGGAGAAAGAGCAGCCATTAACATTTTTTCAGTGTCTAACTCAAGGCCGTGTAACAAAGGAACTTGTACAACCGTGGTATCTGTCAAACGAGCGGCCATTTGGTACATGCTGAATGTTGGGGGGTGAATAATAACCGATTTCCCCGATCCGCCAAAGGTCAACAAAATGAGTTGAATTAGTTCATCTGACCCATTGCCAACAAGAATCCCTGCCGGCTGAGTTTTGGTATAGGTCGCAATAGCCCTTTTTAGATCCTGTGCCATGCCATCAGGATAACGATTAAACGCTAGTTTCTCTGAGAACAATTCTTTGCGCATTCCCTCTGGCCAGGGAAATGGATTTTCATTGGCATCAAGTTTAATACACTCGGGCAAATGTTTAGATTCATAAGGAACGAGTTGACGAACTTCAGGACGAGCTAACTTTTCAACATTATTATTTGATAACATATCTTATCTTCCTTCCGCAAATTTGATTTCATGAAGAATAGAATTACTTAAACCGTACTTCTACAGCACGGGCATGTGCCTCTAACCCTTCGCTGCGAGCAAGTAAGGCTATTTGCTTAACATCCCGTTTTAGGGCCGCTTCAGAATACCCGATCACACTGACCTTCTTCATGAACGTATCAACATTGAGCGGAGAATAAAAGCGTGCAGTCCCTCCGGTCGGCAAAACATGATTGGGACCTGCAAAGTAATCTCCGACGGGTTCTGGAGAATACCGTCCTAAAAAGACCGCACCGACATTTCGAACTTGCCCTAACCATGTATAGGGATTCTCGACAACCATTTCAAAATGTTCCGGGGCAATTTTATTCGCTAGATCCATTCCCTCATTGAGATCTGATACTAAAATTGCTGCCCCATAAGTTTCCCAAGAAGCCCGAGCAATCTCAGCCCTAGGTAAATCACTAAGCTGGCGCTCCACCTCTAAAACGGTCCGCTCGAGCAGTCCCCGAGAGGGTGAGACTAAGATCGCAGAAGCTAAGCGATCATGCTCAGCTTGGGATAGAAGATCGGCAGCTAACTCTTCAGGCCGTCCGCTCTCGTCAGCTAAAATCAAAATTTCACTGGGCCCAGCTAACATATCGATATCTACTATTCCAAAGACTTGCTTTTTAGCTAAGGTCACGTAGATATTACCCGGTCCGGTTATTTTATCCACGGGAGAGATTTGCTTAGTCCCATAGGCCAAAGCCGCTATTCCCTGAGCC
>JAUZPJ010000247.1 GCA_030706025.1 Bacillota bacterium
ATACTTGCAAATCATTTTTCAAAGAGTACCTTATCAACACGCAAACCAGAGGCCGCCTGAAGTTAGGCGGCCTCTGGTTTGCGTGCGATAGGCAGTCGCTCCTATCTAATAAATTATTGTTCAAGTAGTCGATCTGCGATCATACTCAATTCGTATGCAGCAGCTGATAATTCCTGCACAGAGGCAGAGGTTTCTTCAGTTGATGCGGATTGCTCTTCAGACATTGAAGCGATCTTATTTATTTCGCCATTAAGTTTTATGGCGGAATCTCTAATTTTACAAAGATTCGTAGAGATACTATTTTGAGATTCTTTTGCATTTGAGGAAAGCTTTCTTATTTCTTCTGCAACAACGGAGAACCCCCTACCGTATTCCCCAGCTCGTGCTGCTTCAATGGCAGCATTTAATCCTAACATATGAGTTGAGTTTGTAATATGGTGAATAACTTCTAAAATAGTATCTGTATTCTTAATACTAGTGTTAATTTCCTTGGCATCTTCCGAAATATTTTGAGCAACCGTGGCTAATGTTTCAGACCCTGTTGTAAGATTTTCAATGATTGCGTTTAACTCCTGACTAGTAGCAGCTAAGCCAGCGGACATTTTTATAATCTTTTCCTGTAAATCGGTACTTTCGGCAATAGCTAAGGCTCCCGTTACTTCATTGCCGTCTATAATTGGAATTGCAATACCAATGTAGGGGAAGCCAAATTTACTATTTTGTCGATCAACCTTTTGTACAATTCTACGGTTCTCTAGGATTGCTTTGTGCATTAATGTTCCAGGAACTAGATTGTCGTTAACTTTAAAACCGAAATCAATCGTCCCAGTGGAGTGTAATTTATAAGATTTTAAATCAGAAATTATCAATGTATAACGATTTCCTAAAAGTTGTTTAATAACGTTTCCGCCGCTAATTAATCCGTCAATGATAGACATCTATTTTCGCCTCCAAAATTAAAATAAAGGTTCTGAATAATTTCTACTTAATTCAGGAGAAATCCTTCCATTTTATTTATACAGAAGAAATATAATCGATAATTACAACCATAAACTTTTTAACTTTAAAATAAACTTAATGTGACAAAATCCCACAATTTATCTAAACGAAACTTTAAAAATTGCAGAGGACTTTCTGATTTAACATTAAAAGCGAGATAATTCTATTAAAAGAGATTATTTCATAATAAGAGATATAGATGATGAATTAAAGAAATAATTAATTAATCGATGAATTGATTAATATAAGAAAAACAATAACTAGAGATTTAATGAGGAACAGTAGAAGACTAAACATTGATTCGGAGTTTGTATAATTTAAAAGTTCTATAATGAACAATTTATCATTAGATTGGATTCTGCGTTATGGTCAGATATAATGTGATACAATATATGGAATAAAAGCATGATGTTGTTATTCCAGTATATATAAGTAACATTTATTTAATATACTCAGGAAACATAATTCATTTCTACAGCTTAGAGCCTAAAGGGTTATCAATATGTAGACATATTTGGGAGATTGACACAAAATAAACGATGATCTTTCTTTGAAGAAGTTCTTGATACTAACGACAAAGGAGTGATGATCTTACGAGTACAGTCGATGAACTCCCACAATCGATAAGAGAGTCGAATCAAACCTCCCTACAGAGTAATAAACTCGTGAATATGCTAAAACGTCTAATTGAGGCTGCTCATATGGGCATTTGGAAATTTGATTTAGAGACTAAGATGATATGGCTCTCTGACGAGGTCATTAATTTTTACGGATTGAAAACGGGTAATCATCGGTATTCCTATAATCGAATACAACAGTTAATTCATAGTGACGACAAAGATAACGTAGATCTAGCCTTAGAAGATTTAATAAATGGGAAAGCCGAATACAATATTACATATAGGGTAATCAGTTATAACAATTCCGAAGAAAGGTACCTTCATTCTGTAGCAGAAGTGGAGTATGATTTCTCGGGGAACGTTACATCGATTTTAGGAATTGTTCAAGATGTAACTGAACGTTTTAAATACACTCGAGATCTGGAACGTAAAAACCGAGAGTTAACTAAACTACACAAGATATTCAATGATCAGGAACAAAGATTCATGTATTTGGCTTATCATGACGATACAACAGATTTACCCAATAGAAACTATTTCTTAGACAAATTAGAGAAAACAATCAAACGAAACGGTGGCAGCAACCTAGTTGTCGTAATCCTTGATTTAGATAATTTTAAAATAATTAATGATGCCTTCGGACATGTAACCGGTGACGAATTTTTAATTGAAATCTCGAAAAGGCTCCTGAAAAGTTTTGATGGAAAGGGAACGGTTGCCCGCATCAGTAGCGATGAATTTTCCTTGTTAATCGAGAATGTTAAACTGGAACGTGGTATTGCTCCTTTATTAGAGCCGTTAATATCAGTTTTTAAAGAACCATTTAGCGTTAATGAAACGATGGTTCATCTAACTGCAAGTATCGGAGTATCAATTTATCCGGATGATGCTGATACGGAAGAAGAGCTCCTGAAAAATGCCTACATAGCCATGCATCAGGCTAAGGAGTTAGGAAAAAATAATTGTCAAATTTTCCATCTTTCTATGAAAGAGAACCTTTGGCAAAGAATTAATATTGAATTACTGTTACTTAAGGCGATTAAGAATAATGAGTTCGTTTTATACTATCAACCGCAATATACCGTTGAAATGGGGAAACCTAAACTTCGAGGTTTTGAGGCATTAATACGTTGGGATAGTCCTGAACTAGGACTATTAAACCCGATCGATTTTATTCCTATAGCGGAACAAACAGGGTTGATTACCCAAATTGGCGAATGGGTTTTAAAAACAGCTTGTAACACTTGCAAACGACTTGAGGAGAAATATGATTGTGACCTAATAATGGCTGTGAATATTTCACCGATTCAACTATGGCGAAGCGAATTTAACGAGAAGGTTATTAAAGTGATTGAAGTTACTGGGCTTAAACCACCAAGCCTTGAACTGGAAGTGACTGAGAGTATATTCATCGATCGATTCGATAGCGTTGCCAATAAATTAAGTGATTTGAGAAAACTTGGTGTAGGCATTGCGTTAGACGATTTTGGCACCGGATATTCTTCCCTAAGTTATCTTAGGAAACTTCCGATAAGCCTGTTGAAAGTTGACAAGTCTTTTGTACAGGAAATAGACACTTCTGTTAATAATGAGTTAATTGAGTCGATTATCATACTTGTGCATAAGCTTAAAATTAAAACAATGGCCGAAGGTGTTGAAACCTTAGAACAATTAAACTACTTAATTAATGCAAATTGTGATTACCTGCAGGGGTATTACTTTGGAAAACCAGTACCAGAAGAATTAATTGATTCAACGGTTAGAACGATTTGTTCCTTTTAACATAAGCTTATTATGCCTCGCTTTAAATGCTTCGTAAAAACGTTCTATGTAAAGGAGGACTATTTTTGAAAGAGCCTATACTCTTAGAAAGTGGTATAAATCAATTAGAAATTTTGATCTTCAAAGTAGGAGACAGTGTATTAGGAGTAAATGTTGCGAAAGTCGAAAGGATTATTCCTTATCAGCCTATCACAGAAGTTCCGAACTCAAATGCAAATGTTAAAGGAGTTATTAACCACAGGGGTAGAGTTATACCAGTCTTAGATTTAATAACTGCTCTGAATCAAACCTGTGCAAAACCGTTTGTTGAGAGATTATTAATAGTAATTCTTATTAATAACACAGATTTTGCGGTTGAAGTAAGTTCCGTAACGGGCATTAGAAGGCTATCCTGGTCTGATATAGAAACGCCGTCGTCGATTCTATTAAGTAATCATGAAACGCCGATAACCGGGATTGTTAAGACCAATCAAGATGACATGATTTTAATGCTCGATTTGGAAAAATTACTAGCTGATATCGATCCGTCCTTAGCTCTAAAAGAATGTCATGAAACTGAGGGACTAGAAGGGAAAAAACTAGTCGTGGTTGAGGATTCCACGTTTCTATTAAAAGTAGTCAATGAATCCTTGTTAAAAGGGGGGGCAATCGTTGAAAAATTTAGTAATGGTAAGGATGCCCTAGACTATCTTCAAACTTGTTCCATCGATGAAGTATACTGTGTGATTACCGATATTGAAATGCCGATTATGGATGGGCTAACCCTGACAAAGCAACTAAAAAGCGATGCAAAATTAAAAGAGATACCTGTGATTTTATTTTCGTCAATTGTCAATGAAGCCTTAAAACATAAGTGCTTAAGTGTTGGTGCTGATGCACAAATTACTAAGCCCGAAATTGATAAACTCATCGAGCTAATAAGAACGATCAAACGAAAGCACTCTTTACCGTTCAAATAAGATATACAAAATTACAATCCCATGCATTAACCCTTTAAGGACCTTACCGGAAAGGTCCTTGATAGTTTATAGGATGCCCCTTACTTCGTAACAGAGTTGTAACTAGCCTGATGGATAATAAATCCTATTATGTTGCAGATTGGATTGATCTGAATGAATAGAATGACGAAACATCTAATCGTTATTTCCTTTGACGGCTTATCAACCCTTGATTTTGACTATATCAAAA
>JAUZPJ010000248.1 GCA_030706025.1 Bacillota bacterium
CACTGCGGCTTTAGCTGCACCACTCTTAGCTAAGATATCAGCAATTGGTACTATGCCCTTGTTGAACGTATCCAACATTTGGCTGGAGAACACTCCGAAGAATATCCAAGAACCGATGGTACTAGCGGCTACCGTAGCGATTTGGCCACTATCCATTGATAAGTCCTCTCTTTCCCTACTTCAATAAGATGCATTATTACTTACACTTTGGCCACTAATCCGTTCACCTCCTAAACTGAATTAACAAAACTTTTTGATGATAAACTATATAGCAATTTTCATGCCAATTCTTATGTTAGATAAAAAAAATCCCCTCCTAGCTGGCCTAGAAAGGGGATACTTATCAACAACGTCCAACCACTAAAACTCCAGTGAAACATTCCATAGGCAACCGCCCACTCCATAGACTCTCTTCATCACGCCTAAAAACATCTTCTTTTAGCGGGAAATTTTCCAATGTTTAAAAAGTTAATTCAGTATCGAATTAACTAATTCAAATACGGTTCAATTTGCCTCAGGCAAATATTTGCTTATTAAACGCCATGCTGTAGATTGGCTGATTTTTAAAACCTTTGCTACTTTATAAGTTGTCTTGTACTGTTGGAAAGCGTCAATGACAAGGTTCTTTTCTACTTCTTCAAGAGCCTTCTTTAAAGAAGTACTGCAGGTATTCATATTAGCCACATGTAAGTTACTTCTGAGACTTTTGGGTAAATCTTTAAGTTTTAAAATACCTTGAGGATTGGTTACAACCATTCTTTCTACAATATGCTCCAATTCGCGAACATTCCCTGGCCATTGATATTTTAATAATACATCTAAGCAATCTTGATCAAATTGATGCGAAGTTTTATACCTTTTATCGTATTTGTTAAGAAAAAAGTAAATTAATGGCAATATATCGCCAGGTCTGTTTCTTAGTGGTGGCATTTCCAATTCAATGACATTTAATCGGTAATAAAGATCTGCCCTAAACTTACCTTGTTTAACAGCCTCATTCAAATCTGAATTAGTGGCTGCGATAATACGACAATCCACTTTCTTAGATCCTCTTCCACCAACAGGGCTAAACTTAAACTCCTGTAGAACATGCAAAATCTTTGATTGTAAATTCAACGGGATTTCCGCAATTTCATCTAGAAAAAGAGATCCACCAGCCGCTAGCTCTATAAGCCCCACTTTCCCCTTCTTGTCTGCTCCGGTAAAGGCGCCAGGGGCATAACCAAACAACTCTGATTCCAGCAATTGGTCAGGAATAGCGGCACAATTAATAGTAATAAATGGACCCTCTTTTCTAGAGCTTAGTTTATGAATATGTTTAGCTATAACTCCCTTACCTGTACCTGACTCCCCCAGAATTAGAACGCTTGATTCAACGGGAGCAATCCTTTGAACTAACTCTATCAGTTCTAGCATTACTTTATCTCGGGCAACTAGGTCATGATTTTGAAGCTCCTTTCTCCTCAGTTCCTCTACTTCTTGTTTATATTTTTTAACCAACTCAAGAGTCTTTGCTAAATCATGTTTAACTTCGTCTATTTGATAAATGTCACGCACATTCATAATGATTAACTCTAACTCCCCATTTTCATCAAAAACCGGTTCCGCAGTAGTAACTATCTTTTTCCCAGTAATTGTTTCTTGCTCTAAGGTTACCCTTTCTTTTTCACGCAGTATAACAGGAGTAATAGGAGGAAAACAATAACCTTCAAAGCACATCTGTCCCGCTTTTTGCCCAATTAATCCTTTCGGTTCTATACCATAGTTTCTTTTGCAGGCCTCATTAACATAAATAGTAACTCCATTTTTATCCGTAACAAAAATCTCGTCATAAGAATGATCCAATATACTTAGTAATATTGCATTATCCAAAGAGAATGAATCTTTCTTCATAATTTACCCCCATAATTTGATTAAGTAAATAACAAATTATATTTGGTTTTTGGAATTTTATTTTACTGCAAACTCTACTTTGTATTTATATTGCATATACTATTATTGCTATAAAAAATATAACTGCAGGCTCAAAGAAACCCGCAGCTAATGTATGAATTGATTAATGTCCCCAAAGATTTATGCAATAGATAATACTAAATAACCCCGAGTTTAACTGTTTTAGGATATCAAATAGCGTCTCAGCCTAAGCTTAGCTCTCTCGAACAATATCTGCGCCAATGCGAGAAAGTTTTTCCTCCACCTTCTCGTACCCACGGTCAATGTGGTGAATCCCACGAATAACGGTTGTCCCTTCAGCTGTCAAAGCCGCCAGTATTAAGGCTGCCCCAGCCCGCAAATCTGTCGCAGTCACTGGCGCGGCATTTAGCCGCTGAATCCCCTGTACGATGGCGCTCCGCCCCTCGATCTTAATGTCCGCACCCATGCGCTTCAATTCATCCACATGCATAAAACGGTTTTCAAAGACCGTTTCCGTAAATAATCCTGTCCCATTGGCTCTGGTAACAAAAGCCATGAAAGGCGCTTGGAGGTCCGTAGGAAAACCGGGATGCACCTGAGTTTTAATATCAACCGCATTGTAGACGCCATCGCCAATAATGCGAATTCCATCATCCTCTTCTTTCATGTGGATTCCGGCTTCTACCATCTTGGCGATTAAAGGCTTCAAGTGGTCGGCAATTACATTTCTTACTAAAACGTCCCCCCCAGTTGCCGCCGCTGTAAGCAGATAACTTCCGGCCTCAATACGGTCCGGAATTACAGTATGTGAAGCTCCATGAAACTCGTTCACTCCCTCAATATGAATAATACTTGTACCAGCTCCACGTACCTTTCCACCCATCTCATTCAAAAACGTCGCTAAATCAACAATTTCTGGTTCTTGGGCAGCATTTTCTATCAGAGTTGTTCCTTGAGCCATTGCCGCTGCCATCATTATATT
The DNA here is from genome assembly GCA_030706025.1 of Bacillota bacterium. Taxonomy (GTDB): domain Bacteria; phylum Bacillota; class Desulfitobacteriia; order Desulfitobacteriales; family Desulfitobacteriaceae; genus Desulfosporosinus. The sequence goes on from JAUZPJ010000248.1 coordinate 2,897, forward strand.
TTCTGTTGCCCCAACACTTGGGTAATCTAAGTAAATGCGGGCCCCTCTTAGACCTTTTGTCGAGACATCCAAATATCCATGGTCCATTTTAACCTCAGCACCTAAGGCCTCGAGACCTTTTAAGTGCCAGTTAATAGGGCGAGATCCAATGGCACATCCACCCGGATGGGAAATACGAACATGTCCCTTACGGGCAAGTAGTGGCCCCATGGTTACAATAGACGCTCTCATCTGAGAAACAAGGTCATATGGTGCCTCAATACAATCTATGACACGAGCCTCTATCTTTAACGTTGAGCCTTTTCGTTCAACCGTTGCACCCAAAGCCGCAATAACCTGATTCATTACATTTACATCCAACAGGTCCGGAGCGTCATCTAGTTGAATGGGTTCAGCACATAGCAAACTCGCAGCAATAATTGGAAGAACGGCATTCTTTGCTCCGCTTACGTTGATTGTTCCCTCCAGCGTTTTGCCGCCAGTAATTGAAAACTTACTCAAATTCTGAAGACACCCCCTGTCTTAAGATTTAGTTCCAGTCCGGACTTATAAATATTCTCTTTAAACTTCCGCTTATCCTGCTTAATTTCGACAATTCTCATAAATAATGCATCAAAACTCTTCTAGTAAAGCAGGCATTGCCAAAACCGACTGTCCATCGGTGTTCTTTCCGCGACTTAGAAGTTGTATGTTAATCCGGTCTTTCCCGGCCGTAACATCCGTCCTAATATTAGTTTGATAGGCAGCAATGGAAACCATGTTACCTAAGAGCGCGCATTGAGCTGGCAGAGCATTTATTTGGCACAAATAGGCAGAAACGTCTATTGCTTGGGGGACACGTTCATCAATATAAATCTTTCCCCCTACTTTGGTAAGTTCCTGCGCTATAGTAGTATACCATGTAAATAGATTATTTTCCTCGTTTTTATTCACAAGATGACGACCAGATAGGGTTACTGCTGTATTTCCACCTCTAGTTGCAAGGGAATTAGAGGTCCATACCCAATCCTCCATTGGTCGTTTTGTCATAATATCTTGTGGAATATTCCCTTCTTCAAACCAGAGGATGATACTTACCTCTGCCTCTTTTGACTGGACGACCCCAGAATTTAAGAGCAAGGGAACTACTGTCGTTGAACGTACATCTGTATCTCTTACGGACATTTTCACATGAAATGTGACTATTCCAAACCCCACACATAGAATGCATAAGACAAGTAAAATTGCAAAAGATCTGTGTAAACGTCGTTGTAAGCCCAATTGGTAAGCATTCATTTTATAAATCCTTTCTCATAGGTCTAACTATCGTGTTAACTATAGCTTTACCAAATAATGAGAAGGTTAACATACTTAACTCAGCTAAATTTTCAAAATATTTCTGATTACACAATATGTCCATAATAAATCAGACAAAGAAAAAAGGCCTTCTTAATTGGCCTTTTTTCATAGTACCTAAATCCTTAAATTTGAAAGGTTATTTACTACCTTCTGAGGCATTGATCCGAGCAACAGCTCTGCGTAACGCGAGCTCAGCACGTTTCAAGTCAATCTCACTTGAATTGCCACTTAAACGTTTAGTCGCCCTCTCCTTAGCCTCATGCGCACGAGGAATGTCGATCTGTTCACTCAACTCAGCAGTATCAGCAAGGACAGTTGCAGAGTTTTCAGCAACTTCAACGAATCCCCCTGC
>JAUZPJ010000249.1 GCA_030706025.1 Bacillota bacterium
ATTTTGAGATGAATCAAGACGGTCAACTATTGCTTGCCGGTCACGATGAAGAGGGACGGCTGGCTGTGGCCCTAGAACTCAGTTTATCTCCGTTTGAACTATAAAAGTTATATAACCAGCTGTCGGCCATTTTTACCTTGAGGTTAGTAAAAATTAGATCACGTGGGAGGAATATTTTTGGAACGACACGTTCTCGTGGTTTTCCCCCATCCAGACGACGAAACGTTTGGCTGCGGCGGAACCATAGCGCAATTTACGAAATCGGGTGTTCCGGTCACTTATATCTGTGCTACTCTCGGCCAAATGGGACGCAACATGGGAAAACCGTTCTTTGCCACCCGCGAGTCTCTGCCGAAGATTCGGGAAGCGGAGTTGGAAAAAGCTTGCGAGGCTATCGGCATTCAACATTTGATCAAACTTGGGTTACGCGATAAAACAATTGAGTTTGAAGACCCAGAAATGTTGATCAATAGAATTGAAAGTATTGTTCTAGAAGTTCAGCCGTCTCTGGTTCTTACTCACTATCCCGGATATGCAGTGCATCCAGACCATAATGCTCTCGGTGAAGTGACCATTCGTGCCATCTCTCATCTTACCGCTCAAGAACGCCCGAAAGTCTACGCACATGCTTTTTCTCGCGACTGTCAATCAGTGCTCGGACCACCGGATATTATCAACGATATTTCAGCCATGTCTGAGGTTAAGCTAGCCGCGATCCGGGCCCATAAGTCACAATCACAAGTAATGTTCGCTCGTAACGCCAAAATGCAATCTAAGGAACAATCGTCGAAGAACCCATTTAGTCATATGCTCAAGCGCGAATCTTTCTGGACCTATCATTTTTCATAAAGAAGGTTCTCCATACCCTTTAAATTTATTACAGGGGGTATTGCTATAAATTATTTATTGAGTGATCATAAGGAAAATCGTGTTGGACATAACTTAATAAAACCTAACTTTATCCCTACTCCTCACAAATGGTCCAACCATGAAGTCACGGTCGCTTGGCTAGGCCACGCTAGTTTTCTGATCAACTTTTTTGGCACAAGAATACTTATTGATCCTGCGCTAAATTCACATATTGGTATTACACCTGTAGGTAACCTTACAATAGGGCCTAGTCGGTATGTAGCCTCAGCCTTGAAGTGCGATGAAATTGGTCCTATCGATTTGTTACTTGTATCGCACGCTCATACAGACCACTTCGATTATCCAACGTTACGAAAGTTGCAATCGTCTAAGACCGTTGCCATTACCGCCAAGAATACCCTTCCCTTGTGGAACGGTATGAAATTTCAAGTTATAGAAGAAATGCATTGGCAAGACAGTAAGTCTTTCGCCGGGGTTACCATCAAAGCTATCGAGGGTAAACATTGGGGCGCTCGGATCCCTTGGAAGAAAGGTATGGAAGCGAACAGTCTTCTCTTATCTAAAAACGGTATTAATCTATTCTTCGGAGCCGATACCGGTTACACTGATCTCATTAAACATCAACTCAGTGGGTTGCCGATTGACTTAGCCATAATGGGTATTGGCGCCTACTCTCCGAAGTCTTTTGAAGCTAAACATGCTACTCCTGAACAGGCTTGGAAAATGGCCGAGGAAGTCTCGGCAAAATGGATTATCCCCATGCATTGGGGAACGTTTAAGCTATCTCAGGAACCCATGGAAGAACCCATTGCTCGTTTCCGACAAGCTGCATCAGAGCAACACGAAAAGATCGCTATTCAAGAAATAGGCGTTACTTGGGTATTACCTCGTTGAATCATCTTCCTGCATAACAACATACCAATTTGCACATTTTAATTATGTTATAAACAGGTAATTCGATAATACCAATTTTGAAAGAAGGCGATTAAATCGTGTCCCAAACATTACTTTACGTTAAAGCCAATCCAAAAAACGATTCAGATTCCAATACATTTACCCTAGCCAACGTCTTTATACAGGAGTATCAAAAAAAGAATTCCGATTGCGAAATTATTACGTTAGATCTCTATACTGAAGGTATCCAACCCCTAGATGCCGATACCCTGACGAAAATGTTTGGAGGTGGGGGTAATAAGGCCCTAGACTATGCCAAGCAATTTGCCAGCGCTGATAAATACGTAATAGCTGCACCGATGTGGAATCTTAGCATACCCGCTATTCTTAAGGCCTATTTTGACTATGTCTCATATGTTGGAATCTCCTTCAAATACAGCGAGGCTGGTCCAATAGGACTGCTTTCCGATAAGCCACGTAAAGCTATACATATTAGCTCAAGGGGTGGGATGTATAGTGAGGGACCTGCCAAGGAGTTTGATCTCGGTGATAAGTATATCAGAACCATTCTTGGTTTCTTTGGAATAACACAGGTTGAGTCCCTCTTCCTTGAGAATGCCAATGTCTTGCAAGGAGATGCTTTAAAAGAAGCAATTAACAAAAGCCATCAAGCTGCCCGAAACATGGCCGTTAATTTCTAGGTTGAATTGGAATTGTTAATGGGAAGTTTGATAAAGGGGGCGTATTTATTACGCCCCCTACTTGTTCCAATTTTAGCCTTACCTCGTGCCGCTAATCGGACAGACACTGCATAATCATAGTTATGTCTCATTGTAGAAGTGCTCCAAAGCAAAGTTTTAATTATAAGGATGGAACTTTATGACCAAAACTTTGATCCCTTGGAACACAATACTGGATTATAGAGTGCTTGGTTTCTTCAAAATTAAGATGAATGAGCAACAATTTTTCGATACAGCATAGTTCTGTGAATGCCTAATCGACGTGCCGTTTCACCTACACGGCCGCCGCATTCAGTCAAGACTTGATGAATATACTTCTCTTCAACGTCCCTGAGAACACTTTTCAAAGTTCCACTATAAACTTCTTGATTTGTATTAGAAATACGTTCGGTAGTTTCTGAACTTGTTATGCCATAAACCAGAGAGTCCGAATCGAAATCTAAAGTATCACTTGCGGAGGTAATTAACAATCTCTCTATAACATTTCTCAATTCACGTACATTTCCAGGCCAACTGTAGTTAGTAAACGCAAGTGTAGCTTGAGTAGAGAATGTCTTCTTGAGAGCGTACTTCTTATTCAATTCTTCTAAAAATTTATAAGCTAAGGCGAGAATATCTTCGGGCCTTTTGTTTAAAGGCGGTAAACTTATTGGAATCACATTAAGGCGATAGTACAAGTCGCTTCTAAACAGGTTTTGACTAACCATTGTTTTTAAGTCTTTATTTGTAGCGGCAATGAATCGAACGTTCGTTTTGTAGATTGTCGTGTCACCCAGCCTTTTGGCTTCACTCGATTCTATAACTCTCAGTAGTTTTGACTGCATATCTAGAGGCAATTCGGCAATCTCGTCCAGAAACAGCGTTCCTTTTTCCGCAATTTCAAACAGACCCGGTTTTCCTTGCGGATTAGCACCCGAGAAGGCCCCTCGAACATAGCCAAAAAACTCGGATTCTAATAACTCATGGGGTATTGCTGCACAATTTATCGGAATAAACGGTTCTTTAGACCGAAGACTGTTTCTGTGTATATGCCTTGCCATTACCTCTTTACCTGTACCAGTCTCACCAATAAGCATAACGGTACTGTCGGTTTTCGCCACTTTGTTACTTGTATTAATGATTTGATGCATCAACTGACTTTCAGCCACAATTTCTTTATTTTCCAAATCTATCTCACTTAAATATTTCACCGCAGTTTTATATAAATGAACATTTGTCCTTTCTTTATTTAAGGCTTCGATATAATTGTCAACCAATTCTTTATCTCGTACGTTGGTGATAACCATTACAATGTTATTCACTTCATCCATCAGGGGCTTGCTGGTAGCCATTTCTTGAACTCCCTGATTGTTTCTTACAATCCCTGAGACAACAGAACGTGTCTTTATCGCCTGCATGGTTGGTGACCAGTTATAAATCCCCTTTTTTATAAGATCGTTTACATTGCTCCCAATCAGTTCTTCTGTCTTTAATCCCATAAATTCCTCTGCTCCTGCGTTAGCCAAAAGCACGTTACCAAATCGATCTGCAACAAATATCGTATCATATGAATTATCAATGATCTGTTGTAAAAAGTGCTGATCAAAGGTTTCCCTTAATTTGTCCGCATAAGAGTCATGTTGGTTAGGATCTGGCTCTCCAAGTTTATTAGCCATTTTATACCTTCCCTCCTTAAGGGTTAGAAAAAAGAAATTACAGTGCCTTGCTCAAACAAGATCGAAATTAGTTCCTCACGTCTAGCTATGTAACTAATTAATTAATTCTATATATTTATTATATTCAGTTTATTTTAACTATTCTACGTTACCTTTAAATTTCCTTCTGAAATAACTTATTTTATACGGCATTGGTTAATTATTTCTTCTAGTAACGGGTTGGGAATTCAAACCATTATGTGTGCGCAGAAAGCAATGCTTTGCGCAGTAACTCCGGACTTGCCGTCCGTTGTTTATTATTCTGATACGTTTGTTAATCGACTTCAGATGGAGTAAAACTCCATCTGAAGTAAGTTTCCTTTATTAGTAATTGCTCC
>JAUZPJ010000025.1 GCA_030706025.1 Bacillota bacterium
AAAGGTAAACTAAACGTTACGTAGCTGGATAAGTTATGCTGGGTTACGTTAATTGATAAAAAGATATGCCTAAAAAGTAAGAGGTCTGTGCCAAGATTTAGCACAGACCTTAAATTACGAAGTACATGTAAACGTACTATTAGTTGCCAATTAACTACCAATAATTCTAAACCCTTCCGGCAGCGGATCCTTTGGATCTAACACTAGTTGATTGAAGCCAACGATTTGAGCGGTTCCCGATACTTCCGTAATTACGGCATCATAGTCTCCAACCTTCGTTTCTTCAACAAGTCTTCCTTCAAACGGAGTATCGATAATACTATAATTTACGAGGGTATCCTCTTTTCTTAATTCTCCCTTATGATAATGTAAGGCAACTCTTCCGCCGGTTCCGGTACCTGTAGGGGACCGGTCGACCTGTCCTTCGGCAAAGATACAGACATTTTTGGTCATGAGCTTGTCCCCATCCCGAACGGGTGTCTCAAAGAAAATAGTCCCGTAAAGCCAATTGACCCCTGATGTCGGATGGTTAAATTCCATACTTGCCATAACTTTATGTTTAATTTCCATGCCAATATTAACAAGTTTTTGCGTATTTTCCGGAGAAACCGTTAAGTTTACTTTTTTAGAATCCAGATAAACGTAAAAGGCGCCGCAATAGACAACGTCTGCGGTGATATCTCCGATATTATCCACGTTAACAGTGATATTCTCTTTATATACAAAACAGGGGACGTTTTGGAACCTGACCCGTTCAACTTCTCCATTCTTGACATCCGCGTAAGCTGTAATTCTTCCCGCGGGAGCATCAATCTTAACGGTTGTTACACCTTCTTGGGCCATAATCATCCCAGTTTCTATGGCGACCTTTGTCACCCCTATAATACCGTGGCCGCACATTGAACTTAAGCCTTCATTATGAGTGAATAAAACACCAAAATCGCCGTCCTCGGTAACGGCAGGTACAATAATACAGCCGTACATGCCACTATGCCCACGGGGCTCCAGCATGATCATTTTTCGTAAATGATCATAGTTTTCCAGCATATACTTTCTTTTCTCAAGGATCGTCTTTCCGTGTATGGGCGGCAACCCTGAGGTAATGATTCTTAAAGGCTCTCCGGCCGTATGAGCATCGATACAATGGATGTAATGCTTAAAGTTCATCATGATAATCTTCCTTTCCTGAGTTACTTATCTATAAGCCTGCGATCATTCGAAAACGAATTTTTGCCCAATATCCAGCTGTGAAGCTTTTTGATAGATCCTATGAGCTGTTACGACATCTTGAACAGACATTCCTACGGTTATAAAAAGAGTTATTTCATTCTCGGATTCCCGCCCTTTTAAGGTTCCTGAGATAACCTGACCGATCTCACCTGTGAATTTATTCTCGTTAAGGGTTCCTTGCGCCAGCGGAATAATAATATCGCCGGACTCGGCAAGTACTGCCTCTTGAGAATCGAAGAAGATCTTATCGGCTCGTTGTACGATATAAGCATCTAATTCCTGCATATTCGGCATATAGGAACCGACGCCGTTGATATGTGCTCCAGCTTTAACCTGGCGGCCGTCGAAAACCGGCTGTTGGGATGTAGTCACGGCTGTTATAATGTCCGCGTTGGAAATGGCTTCTTCTGAGGTATTGACTGCTCGGAGAACTGTATTGTAATGGGCAAATTCACTCCGCATTCTGGTCACAAAGTTTTGGGCGTTTTCTAGGTTTCTGCTAAAAATACGAACTTCTTTAAGATTTCTCACACTTAACATGGCCTCAAGCTGGGCGACGGCCTGCCCGCCCGTGCCAATCAGTGCCCCGATTTCGGCGTCTTTACGGGCCAGTAGATCCGTAGCCGCCCCTGCCGCAGCACCGGTACGAAGTTGGGTAAGGTAGGTGCCGTCCAGGATACAGCACACTTCACCGCTTGTTGCATCCAGCAATACCATGGTAGCCGGTACTGCAGGAAGGCCCTTTTCTCTGTTTTTGGGAAAAACCGAGACGATCTTTACTCCCATGCTGTCGAGTTCTTCGATGTAACCGGGCATGAACAACGTCTGCCCCTCATACTTTGGCGCACCAATATTAACCCGTAAAGGTACTACGCTGTTACCTTCCGAGTAAATACAAAAAGCCTGTTTATCGGCTTCAATCGCCTCTTGCATGCTAAAGATTTTTCTGATGTCCTTTTTGGCGAGTATTAACATGATGCCCCTCCAGTTTTTAAACTTATAATACCTAGGCTAATTAGATTCTACGCTATAACAGTATATTTTTCGCATTTATTTGTCAATAAGGTTAGACCGTAAGTCGATATAGTCTAAATGGTATCTTACCTTGGCACGAAACTTGCATATTTATTTTGGGGTAAAAATGAGCTATCTTTAAGACGTTTCTTTTAAGGCTAGAGTAGCTAACTCTCTCTCCTTAAGGAGCGTTTAAATCAAGCTATCATTAATGAATTCAATTACTAATTGGGGAGAGTGAGTTTAATGCGAATCGAGGAACATCCAATTTTGGATTTTAAGCGTGGTAAAGAGATTACCTTCTTCTTCGATGGTCAAGAAATTAAAAGTTTTGAGGGTGAGACCATTGCGGCCGCACTCCATGCTGCAGGGGTAAGGATCTTGGGCCACAGTCAAACAATGCATCGTCCTAGGGGTCTCTTCTGTGCCATTGGTAATTGTTCGTCCTGCCTGATGGTTGTTAACGGGGAACCGAATGTCAGGATCTGTGTAGAAAAGGTTCAACCGGGCTTGCGAGTGGAAACTCAGCAAGGAAAGGGGTGTCTGAAGTGAAAGATATAGAAATACTTATCATTGGTGGCGGTCCAGCTGGTCTTAGTGCTGCGGCTGCCGCCGCAGACCTAGGCGCCAGTGTACTTGTCTTGGAACGAGATGGTAAACTTGGAGGCCAATTGGTCAAACAGACACATAAATTCTTTGGTTCCAAAAAACAGTATGCTGGTGACCGTGGTTTTCAGATCGGGGATTTACTGATCGGAACGTGTGAAAATAATTCCAAAGTTGAAGTGTGGTCAGATACTACCGCTCTTGGAATTTATGAAGATGGTGTGGTTACCGCTGAGAGGGACGGCAAGCATCTAAAAATCAAACCGAAAAAAATTATTTTAGCCACCGGTGCTTCCGAGAAAATGATTGCCTTTCCTAATAACGATATGCCCGGAATTTTTGGAGCGGGTGCTGTACAAACCTTAATGAATGTACATGGTATTGTACCGGGAAAACGCGTGTTGATGATTGGTGCTGGTAATATAGGGCTGATCGTTTCTTACCAATTAATGCAAGCGGGTGTAGAGGTGGCTGCGATTATTGAAGCGGCACCGGCCATCGGGGGCTATTTAGTCCATGCTTCCAAGATTCGTCGAGCGGGTGTTCCTATTTTAACCTCCCATACCATTCAAGAAGCGTATGGTAAAGACAGTGTCGAAGGTGCAATCATTTGCCAACTAGACGACAAATGGCAGGCCATTCCAGGGACTGAACAGGATCTTAAAGTTGATGTTATTTGCCTTGCTGTTGGTTTAAGTCCGTTAACGGAACTTTGTTTCCAAGCGGACTGCCAGATGAAATACGTGCCCGAGCTTTCCGGCCATGTGCCCCTGAGAAATGACTATCTGGAAACGACCCGCCCAGGACTCTATGTTGCTGGGGACGTCAGCGGGGTTGAGGAAGCCAGTTCCGCCATGGTGGAAGGTCGTTTGGCGGGCATAAGTGCAGCTTTTAGTTTGGGGTACGGAAAGGACCTGGCTCCAAAGCTTCAGGCCGAAGCTTTGGCTGAGCTAAGCGAGCTGCGTTCCGGTCCGGCAGGACAAAAGACTCTGCAAGGGATTAGGAAATTGATGGACAAGGGGGAAGCATTATGCTAAACAAGACCGGAATTCCAACAGCGGAGGACGTGAAAACAGTCACCCCTTCGCAAGAGAGACTGAATAAAGGCCCTGTAGCCATCATTGAGTGTTTCCAAAAGATTCCCTGTAATCCCTGTACGGAAGCCTGCAAACAAGGCGCAATCTTGCCAATGCAGGATATCAATGACTTACCGAAAATGAATTTTGACAACTGCAATGGCTGTGGTGTCTGCCTGAGCCGTTGTCCCGGCCTGGCAATCTTTATAGTTGATGCCTCTTACAGCGCTACGGAAGCCATTGTTAGGATTCCTTATGAATATGTACCGGTACCCGAAGCCGGCAGTGAAGTAGTGGGGGTAGACAGGGCCGGGAAAGAACTTGGTACCTTCAAGGTGGAAAAAGTTCAGTCCGGCGGTCCGAAAAATAAAACTTATACGGTGTGGCTGATTGTACCTAAAGAAATGGCCATGGACGTGCGCAGTATTCGTTTGGGAGGAGTTAGACATGCAAACTAAGGAGACAATCGTCTGCCGGTGTGAAGATATTACTCTGGACGAAATTCAATCCCTGATCAAACAAGGTTATCGTACCATTGATGAGATTAAACGGGTTGTTCGGGCTGGTATGGGTCCCTGTCAGGGACGTACTTGCCGTATGTTGATTGCCCAAGAATTAGCGAAGGCCTACGGGGTCCCTGTATCGGAAGTCTTGATGCCGACGTTTCGGCCTACAGTTAAACCAGTGAAACTGGGAACATTTGCGGGGGGTGAATCAGATGCAGAAAACTGCTAACGTAGTGATTATCGGCGGAGGGATTTCGGGTACAGCTCTTGCTTATGAATTAGCCGTCCGTGGCATGAAAGATATTGTGGTTATCGAAAAACAATACCTTGCTTCAGGTGCAACAGGACGCTGCGGCGCCGGTGTTCGTCAACAATGGGGTACGGAAACAAATGCTATTCTTGCCCGCGACAGTGTAAAACGGTTTGAAGGCATGAACGAAGAACTCGATTATGATAAGGATATCGAATTTAAGCAAGGCGGTTATTTGATGGTTGCCTATACGCCAGGCGAATGGGAACAGTACAAGAAAAATGTTGCCGTCCAGCATAGTTTAGGAATTCCTACGAAAATGATTACTCCTCAGGAAGCACAAGAGATTGTACCCCATTTAAATATTGATGGATTGATCGGTGCAACGTTCTGCCAGACGGATGGACATGCGAATCCGTTTCATGTCGTTGATGCCTACTATAAAGCCGCCAGTCGCTTGGGCGTAAAATTTGAAACTTATACCACTGTAACCGGTATTACGAGGGAAAATGGCAAAGTGACCGGCGTTCAAACGAATCGAGGGGATATCGATACTCCATTAGTGGTTAATGCTTGCGGTTTTGCGGCCGGTACTATCTGCAAAATGGTTGACTTCGATTTGCCCCTTTATCCGCAGCGGCACCAAGCTCTGGTTACTGAACCAGTTGAAGCCTGTCAGGGGCCTATGGTCATTTCCCTTTCTCATCGTTTATATTGCCAGCAGTCCCCACATGGCAGCTTCATCATGGGTGTGGGTGACCCCAACGAACCGAAAGATTTCAATATAAATTCCAGCTGGGAGTTCTTAGAGGATGTAGCACGCCAAGCTATTACGGTTTTACCGCTTCTAAAGAACCTGCGAGTCGTTCGGCAGTGGTCTGGTCTATACGACATGAGTCCGGACGCCAACCCGATTTTTGATGAGATACCGGGTGCTCAAGGGATGTGGGTGGCTGCCGGATTTAGCGGTCACGGTTTTATGGTTGGTCCCATGACAGCAGTTCTCTTGGCACAAAAAATTCTAGGTCAACAATGTTTCATGCCGATTGAAAAGTTTGGTTTAGATCGTTTCCGTACCGGAGAATTATTACTTGAACCTGCTGTGGTATAATGTGATAGAATTAACTCGGTCATGCTGATCAAGATCATCAAAGGGGGTGCAAAAGTGAAGCGATTAGCTAAAAAGGAAGAATTATGTACCGGCTGCGGGGAATGTGAAAAGGTCTGTTCACAAGCCTTTTTTAAGGAAAATGATCGAGAAAAGTCCTGTATTCAAGTTAATGAAGAAAAGATCAAGGTGTGTAATCAATGTGGTGAATGCATAGCAGTTTGCCCAATTGAGGCCATTTATCGTGATAAAAATGGCGTGGTTCGAATTAACAAAAAAATCTGCACCAGTTGCTTTATGTGTGTTGGTTTCTGCCCAGAACTGGCTATGATGATGCACGGTGATATGCTGGAACCTTTCAAATGTATAGCTTGCGGACAGTGTGCAAAAGCCTGTCCGACCCAGGCGATTTTTATTTCGGAAGAGGTGTAAGGAGACAGCATGAATATGGAAAAGATCAACTTAGCCCGTAAATTAATTAAAGAATATCACTATGATTTAAAGGCTATTGACAAAGGGTATACCGGACGCACACTTTATGTTAATGTTGGAAGCCATGATATCAAAGAAAAATCCGTTACCCAACTAATAAAGGATAAATTTATTGGTGGCAAGGGCTTTGGCCTTTATTATCTGTGGCAGGCAGTCACTGAATCCACGAGATGGAACGATCCGGAAAATGAGATTGTTATTTCTAGTGGTCCTGTTGGGGGAATAACTCAATATCCCGGTTCAGGCAAATCACTTGTTGTAACATTGTCTCCATTGACAGATATGCCCATGGATAGCAATGCTGGGGGTTATTTCGGTCCATATCTTAAGTTTTCAGGCTTTGATGCCCTAGAACTTCAAGGTAAGGCGGATAAGGACGTTATCATTTTTATCAACGGTGTCAAAGGAACTATTTCCATTGAGGAAGTACCTAACGAGGACATTGATACCCATATTTTTGGAGAACAGTTGACGGAATTGTATGCGGATAACGAAGAGGACAAACGGAATATCGCCGTGATTTCCACTGGAACAGCTGCCCGGCATACGAATATCGGTCTCTTAAACTTTACCTTCTATGATGTTCGGCGTAAGGGTACACGGTTGAAGCAGGCCGGTAGGGGCGGCATTGGGACGGTTTTTAGAGACAAGCATATTAAAGCTGTGGTCATAAAAGTTGCCGGGGTTAAAGGTAACGAAAACCATCCAGTGGACAAGCTTACTCTAAATAAAATCGGGATCAAGATGCACAAAGAAATTCACGACCTTGACAACTCCCAGAATCGTATGCGGCAAATTGGTACGGCCAATATTATTGAAGTTATGGATCAGTACGATCTTTTGCCGACCCATAATTATAAATTCGGTGCCCATAAGGATACCTACAAAATTTCCTCTCGGGTCTTCACTGCCAAAGTAACCCAGAATTCCCCGGATGGATGTTGGTTCGGATGCAGCTTAGCTTGTGCTAAAGCCGCCGATCATTTTGAACTAAAGACAGGTCCCTATAAAGGGGAGAAGGTGAGTATCGACGGCCCTGAATATGAGAATGCTGCGGGATTAGGATCAAACTTAGGCATCTTTGATCCAGATGCTATCCTGGAGTTGAACTTTTATTGTGATACTTATGGTCTTGATACCATCTCCTTTGCGACAATGACTGCTTTTGTCATGGAATGCTATGAAAATGGGATTCTAAATAAAGAAAGAACCGGAGGTTTAGAACTAACCTTCGGCAATATTGAGGCAGCGTTTGAACTTATTCATCAAATGTCTCGTGGCGAGGGCTTCGGTAAGATTGTCGGCATGGGAATCCGTAAAATGAAGGAGTATTTCGTTAAGGAATACGGTGCAGATCCTAAGTTTCTCTCCGATATCGGCATGGAACAAAAAGGCCTGGAGTTTTCCGAGTATTTACCGAAAGAGTCCCTAGCACAACAAGGAGGCTATGGCCTGACCAACAAAGGTCCACAACATGACGAAGCCTGGTTAATCTTCATGGATATGGTCAATAACCAGATTCCAACCTTTGAGGATAAGGCTGAAGCCCTTCATTATTACCCAATGTTTAGAACTTGGTTTGGTTTAGTGGGTTTCTGCAAGTTGCCTTGGAATGATATTGCCCCCGCAAACAACAAGTTTACAGATGAACCCGCCAAAATACCGGAGCACGTTCAAAACTATGTCGACGTTTATAATGCCGTAACGGGTATGAGTATTGATAAACATGAATTAATTCGCCAATCGGAACGTGTTTACAATTTCCAGAGACTCTTTAATATTCGCATGGGTTACGGAAAACGTATTCACGACAAAATTCCCTATAGAGCCATGGGACCGGTGACAATGGAGGAATATGAATCCAGACAGGAGCGCTACGATCGTCAGCTCGTTGAGCATTTGGGTTATGATCCTGCTAATAAAACCACCGAAGAGAAAATGAAAGTTTTAAGAGAATATCGCCTGGATCAATATGAAAAGCTCACTGATGCGGTCTACAAACGTCGAGGCTGGACTATGGATGGTGTGCCGACGGCAGAGAAACTTCAGGAATTAGGGATGGATTTGCCGGAGCTCTTGGAAGTCGTTAAGAAACATGTGTAGGTGATTAAATGATTAAGCTGAATAATAGGGACTACGAATGTCAGGACGGAATTACAGTTGAAGAACTTATGAAGCTTAATAATTTCACTTATGCGCGAATTATCGTTTATCTTAATGGTGAGGTTGTGTTGCCCGAGAATTATGCTTCCACAACGATCCACCACGGTGACGATGTAAAAGCGATCCACTTGATGGCGGGGGGATAACCTAACCGAAATTTGGGCTTATTCTTAAACCCGAGTGTATTGTTTTAGTTTGTAGTACAGGGTTCCGCGGGAAATACCGAGAAGTTGAGCGGCGGCGGATTTATTGCCGTGAGTTTTTTCTATAGCAGCATGGATTCGTTCCAGTTCCTCTGAATGATCGCGTCGATCAAGCCGCTCAATAATCTGCGGTTTTAAAGAAACGGATTGATTAACGGACTCTGTTTTAGGTCGTTTTAAAGCAGGCGGCAGGTATTTGGCCTCGAGTGTTCCCTCATCGGCCAAAATAGTCAACCTCTCGGTCACATTGTGTAGTTCCCTTACGTTACCCGGCCAGTGATAGTTG
Source organism: Bacillota bacterium (assembly GCA_030706025.1). Lineage (GTDB taxonomy): Bacteria > Bacillota > Desulfitobacteriia > Desulfitobacteriales > Desulfitobacteriaceae > Desulfosporosinus. Next base: position 8,935 of record JAUZPJ010000025.1, read on the forward strand.
AGAAAAGCAACAATCACTTCGGGAGATAGAGATGGTATAGGTTTGCTGTGTTTAAGAGCAAACTCATGTAAAAACGTTTGTACTAATTCGGGTATATCCTCGGTCCTCTCCCTTAGAGGGGGAACTTCTAGGGTGATGACATTTAAACGATAGTAAAGATCTTCACGAAACTCCCCGGCTTGTATCATTTTATCGAGATCACGGTTAGTTGCCGCAATGATACGGGTATTAACAGTAATCGGTTCAGTTCCTCCCAGACGATAAAAGCACCGATCCTGGAGAACACGCAGAAATTTTACTTGAAGATCTAAGGGAAGCTCACCGACCTCATCTAGGAAAAGGGTTCCACCATTGGCAAGCTCCAATTTACCGGGCTTACCTTTTCTTTCGGCACCGGTGAAAGCACCCCCGTGATAGCCAAATAGTTCACTTTCAAAGAGTGCAGTAGGAATGGCGCCGCAGTTAAGGGCTATCAAGGGTTTGCTAGCCCTGGGACTGGCAAAATGAATCGCTTGCGCAAATAACTCTTTGCCAACTCCACTTTCTCCCGTGATGAGAACCGTTGCCTCACTCGAGGAGATCTTACGAGCAACGGAAATAGTACGGCGGATGGATTGCCCCTTACCAATGATCTTTTCAAACGGGTCATCGGTAGGGGTTATTTTTTGTTGCAGATCTAAGAGGAGGGAACTAGTTTTTGATAGTTTTTCGTTGAGACGAACAATTTGAGTAATATCCTGTTCGCAGGAAATAGCCCCAATGATGGCTCCGTCAAAAACAACAGGCGAGGCGTTCATCAGAACATGGGTTCCAGGGCGGGGGCTATGGTGCGATTGGCGAACCGGTCGTCCTTCATCCAGGATTTTAAGAGTTGCCAGAGCTTCCTGTTTGAAGAAATTAGCAATATGTTTGCCGATGATATTGTGTTGTGGGATTGAATAGGTGTCTTGTGCCACTGTGTTCCAATGACTGACGGTTCCTTCTTTGGTCACCACAGTAATCGCTTCGTTGACGGTATCAAGCAAGGTTTGAAAGAAAGAGTCTTTTATCTCACAGTAGTTCAAGAGATTGTCAACTAAAATTGCAGGGGAAATGATTCCTTTTACATTATCCGAGTTGTCAAAGACAACTACGGGACGTAAATTACCCTGGTGTTCTTTATAGAAAGGAATTGCTTCTGTATCTGCCTGGGCTAATATCGGTAACTCCCAGGGCAAAGGAGTAGGAGGAGATGCGTTAGTAATGATCGAATCGAAGAGGGGGTTTTTTTGGTCCCTTATGAGAATTTCTATCGGTTGATTATCTCGGACCAATATTAAATGCCATGTTTTAATTAATTCGGAAACGTCGGCTAAACTTGGCATGTCATGAAGGACTTTAATGTTACAATCCATTAGGTCGGCAAGGAATAAAGGGTTCAAATTGATCACTCCTTGTTTTTAAACGTAACATAATTGCAAGTTGTTGTCGAGTAGATGTTCACAGTGTATGGATAGTTGTGGGATTGTATCATAAGTCCGTTTAATAAAAAGAAAAAACCCTCCGGGGCCACCGAGCCCAAGAGGGTTTCTACTATGAATCAGTTTACCAATTGCTGCGTGAACGCGGTTGATAGCAGTCACGGCAATAAACTGGTTTGTTGCCAGAAGGTTGAAAAGGAACCATAGTTTCTTTTCCGCAAGTAGCACAAACTGCAGGGAACATCTCGCGTTGTTGACGAGAATATCCGCCACCATTATTTCTGTTTTGAGCTTTCTTAGCCGCGCGGCATTCCGGGCAACGACCGGGTTCATTAGTAAACCCTTTTTCAGCATAAAATTCCTGTTCAGATGCTGTAAATTCGAAGTCCCGACCACAGTCTTTACAAGTTAATACTTTGTCATTAAACATTTAAAAAAAACCTCCACTATTATATTACCCGCTACATGGTAAGTTCATCTGCCTCTTCCCAGAGCTTTTGGCAATAGAGAAGGTTTGCATAAATCCGTTAATATTTAACGAGTGTGTATTCAATATACGCTAAATTATACTATCTGTCAAATAATTTTAGTTTCTTAATATTTGACATTCCTATTAGACAAACATATTAAGGGACTATTCGCTATACATGGACGCCAATAATGCCTTCACATCTTCGTTGTCTAAATACTCATCAAAGGTCATTTGACGATCAAGAAGACCTTTCGGGGTGATTTCAATGATACGGTTGGCGATCGTTTGAACAAACTGATGGTCTTGCGAGACAAATAGGATATTTCCCTCAAGGTTCGTTAATGAATTATTCAGAGCGGTGATAGATTCCATATCTAAGTGGTTGGTGGGTTCGTCCAGTAATAAGACATTTGCACCACTGAGCATCATCCTCGAAAGCATGCAGCGTACTTTTTCTCCCCCAGAGAGCACACGGGCCGACTTCAGAGATTCGTCCCCAGAAAAAAGCATTCTGCCCAGAAATCCTCTAACAAAGGATTCATCGGGGTCTTTGGAAAACTGCCTTAGCCAATCCACTAGGCTTAGATCTGTATCGAAGTAGGAAGAGTTATCTTGGGGAAGATAAGCTTGTGTCGTTGTGATTCCCCAGCTAAACTCTCCGGCATCCGGGAGAATTTCCCCCATCAAGACCTTGAACAAGGTTGTTTTAGCATTGCCATTGGGCCCAACGAAGGCTATTTTATCGCCTTTATTAACCATAAACGAGATGTTGTCGAGTACCTTTTCTCCTGCGACGCTGACAGTTAAATCCTTCACAGTTAAGATATTGTTACCAGCTTCTCTGTCAGGGGTGAAGGCAATATAGGGATATTTGCGTGAGGATGGCTTGATGTCATCAAGCGTTAATTTTTCAAGCTGCTTTTTGCGGGAGGTTGCCTGTTTCGCTTTAGAAGCGTTTGAGCTAAATCTTTGGATAAACTTTTGAAGTTCTTCAATTTTGTCTTCTTTTTTCTTATTGGCTTCTCTCATTAACCTTAAGGCTAATTGACTGGATTCATACCAAAAGTCATAATTTCCTACATAAAGTTGTATTTTGCCAAAATCAATATCGGCTATATGGGTGCACACTTTGTTTAAGAAATGGCGGTCGTGAGAAACGACGATAACGGTATTCTCATAATTATATAGGAAGTTTTCCAACCAAGTAATTGATTGAAGGTCTAAGTGGTTGGTAGGCTCATCTAATAATAAGATGTTTGGATTGCCAAAAAGGGCTTGAGCAAGTAATACGCGTACTTTTTCATTTCCACTAAGATCTTGCATTTTGCTACTTTGAAGTTCCTTGCCAATACCTAACCCCATTAATAATTCTGAAGCTTCGGCCTCAGCTTGCCAGCCATTTAGTTCGGCAAACTCGCCCTCCAGTTCAGAAGCTTTAATTCCATCTTCCTCAGTGAAATCCGGCTTTGAATAGAGAGCATCTTTTGCTTCCATAATCTCATAGAGTCTAGCGTGACCCATAATGACTGTCTTAAGCACTTCGAAATCTTCAAATTCAAAGTGATCTTGCTTTAAAACACCAATTCTCTCTCCGGGCGTTAAGATAACATCACCGCTAGAAGACTCAATTTCACCCGAAAGGATTTTTAAAAAGGTCGATTTTCCAGCGCCATTGGCTCCAATCAAACCGTAGCAATTTCCCGGTGTGAATTTAACATTGACATCTTCAAACAATGCTCTTTTGCCGAATCTTAGGGTTAACCCACTGGTACTAATCATTTTTTAATCGTTCCTTTATAATAAGATTTAATATTTCCTCAAGAATATACTATATCATTTTATCTCGAGCAGGGATAGATAAATGAGAAGAATTGCATAAATAACCATTCTAAAGCATTATGGGCATTAAAATGCCCTCATACCTAATCCAAAGGTTGAGGGCTTTGGCATAGTTATCGATAATTAAGATTCATTGTTCAAGAATTTAAAAATTAGTGAACTGATTTTTCTTCAGCTTCGCCTAAGATACTTCTCAGGATCAGAATGCCGGCCATAGTTTTCGGAAAACCCGCGCTGGGAGCCACCAGGAGAATGGCGTGTTCAATTTCTTCCTTCGTGCATCCGCAATGCAAAGCTTTTAGAATATGCGTTCTTAAAGCTCTTGGGTATTGGCACTCAGTCGATAAGGAGACTTTAATCAGCCAGCATGTCTTTTCATCTAAAGGGCCACCTTCTTCATGGACTAACCGACCGTATTTTTCGTAAGCACTATAGATATCCTCATGGTGTTCAGTGAAATATTTCAAGTTAAGCTCCGTGCTATCTAAGTTGTCAAAATAATCGTCCATTCGCGAAGATCCCCTTTACAACTTTTAGCATTATTCTAACCGTGCAGTCGATAATTATTCATTTTTCACTAAGGACCTAATAAACCAAAGGTCTCAAGACCTTTTGGTAACCGTGTTCAGGGTCACATCACGGCCTCGTGACCTTCAATCCAATCGACAAATTGTCTTGCAGTTCTAGCAGAGCGACCGTTATATAAAAGTGCCCATTGCAGGGCTTCTTTCTGCAGTCTGTCTTTGTCGATCTTAAGATTTCTTCGGTCAGCGATTCCAACAACGATTTTCAGATACTGTTTTTGGTCAGGTGAAGAAAAGACGACATTGATTCCAAATCGATCAGCAAGAGAGAGCTTTTCTTGCATGCTGTCCCTAGCATGTACTTCTTCACCAGGGTTGCCAGACTGCAGGCCGGCTCTTTCGCTAAAATATTCCTTAACTAAATGCCGGCGATTGGAGGTGGCATAAATGAGGATATTAGGCGTTTTGCTTTCTAAGCCCCCCTCTAGGACCGCTTTAAGGGAAGTATAGTTTTCCTCATTATCTCCAAAGACTAGATCATCAACGTAGAGAATGAACTTTTGCGGCCTTTTTTTTAGTTGTCTAATAATCAAAGGAAAATCAGCGAGATAGGCTTTAGGAACCTCCAGCATCCGCAGCCCTTGTGTGTGATATTCGTTGAGTATGGCCTTTACGGTAGACGATTTACCCGTGCCCCGATCTCCATAAAGAAGGACATTATTAGCTGGAAAGCCGTTCAAAAACTGTAGGGTATTTTCTATTACCCTTGAACGTTCATCCTCGTAATCGACTAGATCGTCTAAAGTAATGGGATCTGGATTGTCAATACCTTTAAGGTAGCCGTGCCCATCAGACCTCTCCCAAACAAAGGCAGAGTAGCGCGCATAGATGCCACAACCGTATTGTTGGTGGAAATTCTTAAGATCTTCCAGACATTCATCCCAGCAATTGCTTGTTACAAACTTTTCTTGTAAATGTTTAATGTGATTCGGACCCTCGAATGTAGGAATTTCAGTTGCCCAATCAGGAAGTTCATTAATTAGAGGATTAAAACTTTGGTTTTTAAACAACTCGAATAGTTCAGCCTTAACGATTGCAGAATCGAGCCTTGCTACTTTCTGAAGGTCTTTTAAATCACGGGCAACGGTTTTACCTAGGGCATAGATAGCGCCGTCGTTCGATAATGCTTGTGATTTCAAAGTAAAGGGATTCTCGTCAAAAATTATCTTATCAATGATATAGTCCATTAATGAAAGCGAATTGCTTTTGGCCAGCTCGAAGTAAAAATCATTATAGAAGTTGATCGTTTCTCTAAGTTGAACGTTCGTTTTGTCCAGGTTAATGAGCAGGGCTCTTAGTTTACTTAAGACATTATCCTCTAAAAGTCCCCTGTAAATTGAAAGAGAATCCAGGGCTAATAGAGTAGTCGTCAGTTTGCTGTGTCTCATGATACTCCTCCAATGATGTGCATTAATTTAATCGATCTAATTATCTAATTAATAGACAAGTATAGCATTCTAAAATTCATTAGGGAAGAAATAAAAGAGAGGTACCGCCCATACTTGTTTATCCAAATTGTGGTACTAAATGTTAGGTTAGTGTATAATTTAGTTAAATTGTGTAATAGTTTTGTTATATTGGGGGATCAAACAATTGAAAGAGCCAAAAGAACAGTATGAAAAACGAAAGGTGTACTACGGTCGGAGGTTAGAGAGACTGACCCAGATTATAAACCGATTAAGTAATGTAAGACTTATTACGTTCCTTGCCGGCTGTGGACTGGCCGTGTTTTTCTATATGCGCGGGAGATCATCTCTAGGGATAGGAATGGTTATTTTAACAGTTATTGTTTTTATTGCACTCGTAGTTTGGCATCAGAATCTAAAAACAAGTCAAAATTATTTCAGAGTACTATATGAGAATTATGATCAATCACTTAGTCGTCTTGCTGGAAATTGGCGTTCCTTCCCCGATACCGGAACGGATTTTATCGATCCAAGTCATGCATATTCTGGGGACTTGGACATCTTTGGTAATGGGTCGCTCTTTCAATGGATTACTACAGCAAAGACCTTTAGGGGAAGAGCAGCCTTAAAAGAAGTTTTGACAGAGCCTCCGGAAGGGGCAGAAATCATCCAAAAAAGGCAAGAAGCAATTGGGGAACTTGCAAGAAATTTTGCTTGGCGGCAACGGTTTTTAGCGGATGCTAGGATGACGAAACGTCCGTTGAATTCACCAGAAACAATCATCGAGTGGGCCAAATCATATAATTCCTCCTACTTGAGGCCTTGGGTACTTATTCTTGCACGTGCCCTTCCAGTTGTTACATGTGCGTTTTTGCTTATTTATTTGCTGACATCAAGAGTTTCAGTCTTGTATCCTATTGTGGGTATTGTAATTCAAATCATGATTCTCTTTTTAGGAAGAGAAAGAGGCAAAGTGCTTAACGCCGTATATACATATAAAGAAAGTATAAGAATTTATGAAACGATGCTGGAACGGTTTGAAAAACGAAGGTTTCAAGCGGAACACCTTAATGCCCTAAAACAGGGCTTATTTGATAGGGATGGAAAACCGGCCTTTGAACAGATACGGAAGCTTTCAAAGTTGGCGGACCTAATAGCCAATCGAGAAAATGCGATGTTTCTAATCATCAATATTCTCACACTTTGGGATATCCAGTGTATGATTTCCTTGGAAGCTTGGAAAGAGAAGTCTGGTGGCTCTTTAGGCAATTGGGTCGATACCCTTGCCGAACTGGAAGCCTTGAATAGTTTGGCAATTATTGCAATGGACCATCCGGAATGGGGAATACCAGTGATAACCTCGGAAAAGTTGGGAATTTCCACAGTCAATATGGGGCATCCACTCGTAAGAGGAGCAGTTTGCAATGATTTAACCTTAGGGAAGAATTCTGGTATTTTATTAATTACGGGTTCTAACATGTCTGGTAAGAGCACCTTGCTTCGTACGGTTGGAATCAATCTTGTTTTGGCTTACGCTGGAGCCCCTGTGTTTGCCCAGCGTTTTAGCTGTTCAGTGTTTCGAATTTATACCTGTATGCGGGTGAGTGACAATTTAGAGGAAAGTATCTCCTCGTTTTACGCAGAATTACTGCGAATTAAACAGATCGTAAGCGCTGCAAAAACAGATTCTAAAATCTTCTTTCTCTTAGACGAGATCTTTAAAGGAACAAATTCGCAAGATCGGCATGCTGGGGCTAAGGTATTAATTCAACAATTATGTAAGGATGGGGCCATGGGCATGGTATCAACCCATGATTTGGAGTTAGGTGATTTAGAACGTGAAAGTGAACGGAGAATCCGCAACTATCATTTTCGAGAATACTATAAAAATGATGAAATTCATTTTGACTATAAGCTTCGGCCAGGGATTTCAACAACCCGCAATGCCATGTATTTGATCAAGATGGCAGGCATTAATGTAGATGAATTGTTTTAGGCAAAAATTGTTAA
>JAUZPJ010000250.1 GCA_030706025.1 Bacillota bacterium
CGGTCGTCGCTGGGACAAAAGTAGGAAACTCTATTCTGGACGGCTCGAATGCCATTATTTCCAATTCTTCGGTCCGCGACCACCTAGAGAACCCTATCAAAAAAACTTTACAAATTAAATGGGGCTTATTGATTAAACATAGGAAGTATAGTTCTATAAATAAAGGTCGGAACGTTAAAATTGGCTGTAACTGCAGAAAGGATAGTTACAGCCATCTTTTAATTTTGTGATCCAATTTTTAACAAACCCAGTTGATTCATCTTAAAGTTACTGAACAATTAATTGGGGCTCACCTTTGAAGGATTTGATCTCTGTAATGGCTCGTTGAATTTCTTCATCAAGTCCTTCAATAGCGATCGTAACCGCACCTTCCGAGCCATCGACCCCTCCAGCAGCGATGCAGCGAGCTTCAACATCATAAAGTGTTTCTAAGGCGGTTAATTCTGTGACAACGGTTGCCCCCATCATGGGAATGAGGCCAACTTTATGACCGAACGCCTCGTCCAGTGATGACTTTGTCATAAATTCGACCGCGACTCTTACATCGGGTATCATTTTTTCAAGCCCGATTGGAACAATAAGTTGGATTCCTCGTGCATAAAGAAATCCTTGAGCTGCACCGATCGTACCACCTGCGGAATCTGAAACCATTACGGCTGCAAGACCGGTATGATCAATGGCGCTTCCACCTTTGATAAAAATATCTCCCACTTGTAACTTTGGCAAGTATTCTTTCCAAGAGATCTCTAAAGCATGACCTTCAGAGATAACATAAGGAGCAGTTCGTTTGGAAGAACGACTGATTCCTAACTCTCCCTTGGTAACAATCCCCACGGTATATCCGGTTTTGTCCTCAATCTCAACGTTAAGCAGCTCTTCGGCTACGAAAGCATTCGACGTGCCGCCTGCAACAATGATCGTATGTTTTTCTAAGGCATTTTGAACGCTGGGCAATGATTTTACCCCTTTGGCAATAAGTCGTTTAGATTCGCTGGTCGTTAATGTAATTAAAGCTTTCATGGCTTCCTCCTTTATTAGTTACCTGTTAAAAACCCAACTCTTATGTTATACCCCATACCCCATATCTCTTACAATGGGCAAGATTTAATAGGAGAGTAAATAATAAATTACCAGGGTATTATTACCAAATATGGTAACATTATGCTGTCAAAATACATAGATTACATTAAGAAAATACAAAATTCCAAGATCAAATGGGGAGGGATACTAAATGGCATTCGGTGGAGTTGTTGATGGATCTTGTGGTCCAAACTTTTTGCCTGGTATTGCTGTAGTGGTAGTTATCATTCTTCTGCTCATTGCGATGGGTATCGTTTTCTAGTCAATTACAATAATTGGGTTAACTCGAAAGGGGGAACTTTCATGTACGGATATGGAGCTGGCTGCGGCATGGGAAATTTTGTAGGTGCAGGAATTATTGCGATCGCCATTCTTATTCTTATCGCTTTAGGTGTAATTTTCTAAGTCGCGCGTTAAATTACTAGATAGTACTCTTCATAAGGAGCATTTCTGTAAGGCTAACCTTCGGAGATGCTCTTTATTTATTTGACAATCGGATTCTACAATGGTGATAATTAGAATTGATACCTATACAAGTACTTAAAACTGTCTTAGACTAGATAGTGAAAAAAAAGATAAGGAGGTTGAAGTTTTTGTTGCTTAGTTTAGTTGCTTATCTCTCCATATTGCTATTTGTAGGCTTGTCAATTTACAAAGCCTGTCAATTGGCAAAGCTGCCTATGCATGGGCGAATGGATCTTTATCCTGTTCCAAAAGAAAAAGGATATGAACACGGAGGTTCCTATTACGAGGAGGTATCATGGTGGAGTAAGCCTCGCGAAGTTTCTCACATTACAGAAATAGTTGAAATGTTAAAGGAAATACTTTTTATTAAGAAATTATTTGAAAACCAACGACCTTTTTGGTGGCTTTCTTACGCGCTACACTTGGGAATCTATTTTCTGATGGCGTGGACGATTTTACTGGTTGTTGGTGCAATATCTGTACTTGATGGCGTTCTTGTTGCAGCAAATAGTCAGAGTATTTGGGGGCTAATTATTTACTATCTAACATTTGTGACTGGAATCTTGGGGCTAATTCTTGCAACCCTAGGTTCTGGTTTGTTGATCGTTCGGCGGTTGTTTGATAATACTTTGAAGAAATATACAACTCCACAAGAGTACTTTAACCTATCTCTCATATTTGTGACTCTTATTACGGGAATATTAGCTTGGGGCACTGATCCGTCTTTTCAAACTGCCAGAGAAATGACTGCCAAACTTGTCACGTTTACTTCATTTCCAGCAGATTCTCTTGTAACTTTGAACGTGATTTTAGTTGGAATCATGTTAACGTATATTCCTATTAGTAAGATGAGTCATTATGTTGGGAAGTATTTTACGTTCCACACTGTACTATGGGATAATAGCCCTAACCTTAAAGGCAGTGCAATTGAACAAAAGGTTAAACAAGCGACATCTTATCGCCCTGCTACTTCATGGTCTGCCCCTCATATTAAAGCTGCCTCTAAACCAAAAGAATAATTTTTAAAAGTTTATATATTACTACTGAAAAGAGGGGAGAAAGCTATGATCAATCAAAAAGATTTACGACCGAAAGATATGGGTCGCCCAGATGAGCAACTGATCAAACTGGATCAGTTAATGCCTCTCCTGGCGCCGTATGATAAACCCGGCATGGAACCACCATTGACAGATCCAAAGCCTGCGTGGAAGGAAAAATACTGTACTTCTTTAGACGGCTACGTTGGATTAGATACCTTAACTCGCCCTAAATCTAAAGAGGAAGAAGATGAATTCGTTCGAAAGTTTATTGGTGGGTTAGAGAAGATCTTTTCAGATGCCAATAATGGAACGCTCGAACCATTGATCTTGTCCTTTGAGTACTGTGCAAAGTGTAATACTTGTTCAGATGCTTGTCATATTTACAAATCGTCTGGAGACAATGAATTATACCGCCCCATCTATCGATCCGAAGTTCTTCGAAAAATATATAAGAAGTATTTCACGTCGAGTGGTAAACTACTAGGCGGTTTTGTTGGGGCAGATATCGATGTGAACTGGGAAACGATCGCTCGGTTGGGGGAATTAGCCTATCGTTGTAATCTATGTCGACGTTGCGCCCAAACGTGCCCGCTTGGCTTGGACAATTCCCTCTTTGCAAAAGAAATTCGCAAGGTTTTTAGCCAAGAGATGGGTATTGCACCAACTCCTCTTCATACAAAAGGTTCAATGCTTCAGCTTAAAACCGGTTCTTCAACTGGATTAAGCAAACCTGCATTCTTAGATACGCTGGAGTTTTTAGAAGAAGATACCGAAGAAAAGTATGGCATAAAACTTAAATTTCCGATTGATAAGAAAGGCGCAGACATCTTAGTCCTTCATAATGCTGGGGAGTTTATTGCATGGCCAGAAAATCCAGTAGCTTTTGCCATTCTTTTTGATGCTGCTGGTTTAAATTGGACCCTTAGCAGTGAAGTCATGGGGTATGACAGCGTAAACTACGGTCTCTGGTATGATGATTTTCAGGCAAAACAGATAGCCCTAAAACAGATGAAAGTAGTCAAAGATTTAGGAGTTAACCGAGTTATTGTGGGAGAGTGCGGACATGCCCATAAGGCTTCAATGATTGTAGGGGACCGTATGGCTTACGGTGATTCCAAAATTCCAGTTGAGAGCTGTTTACCTCTCCTTTGGGATATGGTGAAGAACAAACGTATAAAGCTCGATCCCAGTAAAAACAACTTTCCTGTAACCCTTCACGATCCTTGTAATGTGGTTCGTCAAATGGGAATTGTTGAACCACAGAGGAATGTTTTGAAGGCTATTTGCCCACAATTCAGAGAAATGACTCCACACGGTGTCGACAATTATTGTTGTGGTGGGGGAAGCGGTTTTGCTATCATGAATTCAATCAATTTCCCTGAATTTCGTGATAATGTTGCTTCTCGTATGAAATTCAATCAGATCTTGGGAGCCTTTCAGGGTAGTATGGAGGATACATCAATACCTAAATATATCTGTGCACCTTGTTCTAACTGTAAAGGTGCTATGCGTTCCATTCTAGAACATTACGAGGCGACAGAGAAATTTAACCTCCAGTATGGCGGCTTAGTGGAACTAATGGTGAACGCTCTTGTAAGTATGAAGAAACCTTTTCTTGAATTTCTAGAGTAGAAGTTTTCGAACGTAGGCTAGGATTAGGATTCTATTATGGACCATTTCAATTTCTGAAATGGTCCATTCTTCCGACGTTCCATTCAGCTTGGTTCATGTGAAGGAACGTTTGTTTCCGTTTGCCTTAAAGCTAAATACTGGTAACACTGGCCCGTCATAAATAGTACAATCAGTTTTCAATATAGCTCAATCTAGATTATATATTGTACGAATAGAACACAAGGTGTTAAATTAAGAACGTAGACAAGTGAGAATTTACACAAGAAGATATTTTCATCAGTCTAACCCATTAAATTA